>NZ_JARWAN010000014.1:0-99251 GCF_031451755.1 Vreelandella vilamensis
CGTCGTTCGATAGCCTCAACGCGCCCACCATGCAGACGTAAAGCGCTAAATAATGGCCCTACCACTGCCGCGATGAATGAGGCGGGTTAAAGGGTGTCTACAGGCGGCGCCCACGAAGGGGGCTTCGCTCACGTTCCATTGTATACAACAATAAAGGCCATCACTCCCCGCTTCGTTTTGCGTATTCAAATGCCCGCCGCCAACGGAAGGCGCCGCGGTGCAATCCAGGGGCGCTACGGCAGCTGGGATCGATTGATCGTCTAAGTTCACGCTTTTGGATAATGCACGGCCAGCCAGACGGTTGGCCGTGCAGGGTGGGTCCATTTGACGCGATGTTGGCAGCGGGCGGGGATCATCAGATGATCGCCCGCTTTAAGGTGCGCGTCTTCGCCATTCGCAAAGGCCACCACGGCCTCTCCCTCAAGCACCGTCACCCATTCGTGCCAATCTTGATCGTACCAGCCGCTAACCGGCGAGGATTGGCCGTGAGAGACGATTCGCTCCACCCGAACGCCCTCTTCATCGACAATATTCTCAAACACCTCCGCGTCGCGGTTATCAGGAAGGTCTTGCAGAATGTTTCGCATCGGTCTTCTCCTGCTACCCTAGAATCCACTGTTTCCCCGGAGGTCTAAAAATGTTGGATTTGAGTCAAACCCCCGTCACTTTGCTACTGCTTGGTGTCAATATTCTCTTAAGCCTGTTTGTATTGATGCGTCAGCCGGCCCTTCTCGATCGCCTGAGCCTTGTACCGGTGCGCGTGCTGCAAAACGGCGAAATTTATCGATTAGTAACGGCTGGCTTCGTGCACGTCAACGGCACGCATCTGCTGGTCAACATGATCACTCTCTACTTCTTCGGCCCCTGGATGGAGATCACGCTAGGCTCGGCAGCCTTTCTGCTGCTCTACTTCGGTGCCGAACTCGCGGCCCACGGGGTTTCCCTGGTCATCCACCGGCGCAATCCGCGCTATGCGGCAGTGGGCGCCTCGGGCGCCATCAGCGGGGTGCTCTTCGCCTTCTGCCTTTATGAGCCCTTCCGGCTACTGTTTTTGTTCTTTGTGATTCCCATCCCCGCTATTGTCTTTGCCATCGGCTTTGTCATTGTCTCGCTAATAGCCATGCGCCGGCAGGCAGGCCAAGTCGGCGGATTCGCCCACGAGGCTCACCTCGGCGGCGCGTTAGGCGGTGTGGTGATCGCCATTGCCCTTAACCCAGCGGTGCTGCCGGCATTGCTGCAGACAATAACGCTTAACGGGTGATGTCAGGCGCCCACCCGCGCGCCTTACGCGTAGATCGACTCCATGCTCAGGTGACGATATCTCCAGCAACAGCGGCTGGGTATAGATTATTCGTAGCGGCTGCAAAGCCTGAGCACCTCCCCACTCGCTCGTCCTCAATCACGCCATGCATCACAGGAATACCGTTTTGCTGACTGAGCGATGACTCATCCAACCGTTTTTATGCGTTGAGCTTGCTCACTTCTGAGGTTCAGCATAATACTTCTGAGTTTGGGCCAAATGCCGTACACGCGAAGGTGGTAACTTCAAAAAAAAACGATAACTATAAGAAATGGTCAGCGCACACACTTAGAACGCTCCGTTAATGAGGAAACCACTATGTATAACGTAAATAAAATCGCCCTAGCAGTTGGTCTAAGTATTGGCGTGTCCGCCACTGCCGCCGCAGCAGATATCAATTGGCGTATGGCAACGCCCTGGAGCGGTGGCCCGTGGCTTGAGCGCGATGCGCAGATGTTTGCTGATCGCGTTAGCGAGCTCACCAACGGCAAAATCGCTATCGAAGTCTACCCAGGCGGCACACTCGGTAGCGCACTGCGTGTTACCAACACCGTTACGTCTGGAGTTGCCCAAGTTAGCCATAACTACATTAACTATGACTATGGCACCGACCCCACTACCGCTTTGTTAGCAGGGCACTCCAGCGGCCTAACGCCGGAAGAGTTCATGCTATGGATGTATGAGGGCGGTGGTGCATACCTTTACGAAGAGTATCGTCGTGAAGTATTCGATGTCGTCGCGTTCCCGTGTGCCATTCTCGGCACCGAGATTTTCCTTCACTCTAATAAGCCGGTTAGAACGCTTGAAGACTTCCAAGGGCTGCGGCTGCGGACCTCTGGCGCATGGGCAGAAATTGCCTCTCGCTTAGGTGCTTCTACGGTCGTCATGGCGGGTAGCGATATCTACAGCTCTCTAGAGCGAGGCGTGATTGATGCGGCCGAGTGGGGTAGCCCTGAAATGAACCGACCGACAGGGTTTCAGGAAGTCGCGCAGTACGTGATTACCCCTGGCGTTCACCAGTCCGGTGGTTTTCTTGAGTGCCAGGTGAATAACGACACCTGGGAAGAGTTAACGGAGCAAGACCAAAGCATGCTGCGTCTTGCCGGTAAATTGTCGGTTTTTGACACCTGGCTTGCGAGCTCGTTTGCTGATCTTGAGGCCTATCAAGCGTTAGTTGACGGCCCTAATGAGATGATCGAACTGGATCAGTCCTTCATCGATGCCATCTATGAAGAGACAACCAAGTGGGAAGATGAGTATGCCGCTGAAAACGAGTGGTTTGCCCGGGTTCTCGAATCTCAGCGCTCCTTTAAAAACGACATGAACAGCTGGTCGGAATATCGACTGCCCATTGGTGTCATGGGCCGTTAATACCCACTGTTACAACACTCAGAGGGGCCTCAACGGGCCTCTCTTTTGTTTGTTGTTATGTCCCTGACCCGTTGAGACTCCCTCATGAAACTAATCCGATCCATAGAGGCGCTAACTCGCTTTGCTGGCTGGGTGGGCGCGCTCCTCATTCTTCCTTTAATAGGTGCATTGATCATTGAAGTATTTAGCCGCTACGTAGTCGGTAGGCCAACAGTATGGGCCTTTGAAGTGAGCTACATGGTAATGGGGGCAATTTTCATGCTGGGTATGGCCAATGCATTGCGTATAGGCCAACACGTTAGCGTCGATATTGTCACGCTAAAGCTGAGCCAGCGTGCCAATGCGGCCATTCGCACGATAGGGTACGTGCTATTTCTGCCCGTATTGGCGTGGCTGGTATGGGAGCTATCCAAGTATGCACTGTCTGCTTTTGAAACCAATGAACGCTCAGGTCGTTCCGCTTGGAACCCGGTGGTTTGGCCGATATTCACGGTATGGTTCGTGGGATTTGCGCTCCTAGCACTACAGGTAGTGGCTGAGCTTCTAAAATCACTATGTTTGCTAATGGGTAAACATCCAACAGAGGAGTCAGCCGAATGAGTAGCTACCTTTCGTTGTTGATGTTCCCTGCGCTGATAACCTTAATTATTGCGGGTTTTCCGATCGCTTTTTCAATGATTTTGGTAGCAACCGGCTTTGGCATTATCCAGTTTGGTGATGTTGCCGCTTATCAGTTGTTGACCAAAATCGAAGATACGGCGTCTAACTCAATCCTTGCGGCCGTACCGCTGTTTATCTTTATGGGGGCAATGCTTGAGCGTTCAGGCATCGCCGAGCGCTTATTTGAAGCGATTCATATGTGGACGCGCCGTCTGCCTGGTGGGTTGGGTATCGGAGCCATTATTTTGGGCACACTGTTTGCCGCTTCTAGCGGTGTTGTAGGGGCAACGGAAGCGGTCATTGGTATGCTGGCCATTCCCGTTATGCTCAAGCATCAATACAGCAAAAGCCTGATGTCAGGCACTATCTGTGCTAGCGGCTCATTGGGAACGGCGATACCACCGTCGATTACCGTCGTAGTTCTAGGCCCTGTTGCCGGGGTGTCGGTAGGTTCACTGTTCAGTGGTTTGCTGATCCCAGGTTTCTTAATGGCGTTGATGTTCATGGCCTATATCATTGGGGTTGCGTACTTCAAGCCAGAGATGGCGCCACGCATTCAAGATCAAGAGCCGGATATTGCGCTCGGTGAAAAATTGCGCATTACATTGGTGGCGTTAGTGCCGACCATGCTGCTGATTTTTACCGTGCTGGGCACTATTCTGTTGGGTATGGCCACCCCCACAGAAGCGGCCGCCTGTGGTGCTTTGGGTGCAGTTCTCTTGGCGGCGGCTTACCGAAATTTGACTGTCTCTGTCCTTTCGACATCAGCCGTGAAGACCGTCAATATTTCCGCGATGATCCTGCTCATTGTGTTAGGTGGCAGTATGTTTGCTGGGGTATTTTTTGCCTCAGGCGGAATGGCGACGGTTCAGGCATTGCTGATGGACACCGGCTTAAGCCCATGGATGATTTTAGGCATGATTCTGCTGATTGCGTTTATTGCCGGGTTTGTGCTGGATTTGATCTCGGTGGTGCTTATCATTATCCCTGTGGCGATGCCCATTGTAAGAATACTGGGCTTTGATGAGATCTGGTTCTGTGTTGCGTTCTTGGTGGTCCTGCAAACCAGCTATCTAACCCCGCCATTGGCACCGGCAATATTCTACTTAAGGGCGATCACTCCTCCAGAAGTGACCCTCAAGCATATGTATAAAGGGGTTGTGCCCTTTATCCTAGCGCAATTGGTGGTGTTAGCGCTGGTATTAGCGTTCCCACAAATCGCGCTGTGGTTGCCGGATGTCATGGGAGGCCCTTCCTGGCGCTAGCGACCCATTAGCGACGCGCCTCGCACAGCACGATTCTCACGCTGCGCGAGGCGCGACCACTACTGCGGGTATTAAAGGCGCGGCTATTAAAGGCCTTAGCATCAGGCCAAGTGGCCGCCCTTGAGCAGGCAATTCAGCCTTTAGCTCGGTGAGCGGGGTAGCGACTCCCACAGTTCAATGGCGGCGGCCAGGTCTTCTAACGACGCACCGACGGATTTAAACAAGGTTATCGCATCTTCAGAAGTGCGCCCTAGTTGGGTGCCTGATAACACTTCCTCTAGCTCGCCACGGATCTCGTCAAAGCGAAAGCCCTCTTCCTCAATGGCTTGCAGAATATCCCCCGCTTCGCCTTTGGCCCCGGCGTAGGTGTCCACAAACACATCGGCACGGCGCAAGCACTCTGCGTCGGTTTCGCGCATTTGCGGCCGAAACGCACCAATTAAATCCAGGTGCGTTCCTGGCGTCAGCCATTCGCCCTTGATAATCGGTTGGGTTGAGAGCGTCACACAGCTCACGATATCCGCCTCTGCGACGGCGGTGGGTAACGACTCCACCACCTGCGTGTCAAAACGGTCAGCGTACTCGTCGGCAATCGCAGCAGCCTTGCTCGGGTTGCGCCCCCAAATCAGCACCCGTTTGATAGGCCGAACGCTGGCGTGGGCTTCGATCACCATCGGCGCCAGCTTGCCCGTTCCCACCACCAGCAGCGTCTCTGCGTTCTCATTGGCTAACGCTTGAGCGGCCAATGCCGAGGCAGCGGCTGTGCGGCGGCGGGTTAATTCGCTGCCGTCGATACAGGCCAACGGTTGGCCGTGCTTGCCTTCGCTAAGCAGGTAAAGCCCCGAAATAGCGGGCATACCGTGATCGGCATTTTGCGGAAATACGTTAACCATTTTGACGCCGATATAGCCTGCTGCCTCCCAGGCGGGCATCAGCAGCATGGTCGCTTCGCCATCGGGGCGGTGCATGGCGTGGTGGTGACGCGGCGGGGACTCAACCCCGTTCACAAACGTATGATGCAACCGGCGAATCACGCCCTTCCAACTAAGATAACGTGCCACATCTGGCGCGGAAACAACCTGCATGGCTTAGCCCTCCCGCCATGCCACATCGCCCCGAGAGGGCTGATAGGACGGTATGTTGTTGGCTAAAGTCAGCGCGTGAAAGCGGTGACAGTCTGGATAAGAAGCGCCCATTGAGAGATCTCCAATCATAGTGGTAGACATTGGAGCCTACGACGATGCAAAACCGCGTGCTTGCCCGAAACTATGACAAATTTGCCCGGAAATCAGGAAGACAGGGGGGGCAAGCGCAGCTTATCTTTCAGAAGAAGGGGAAATCGCAAAGTAGCGCCGGTAGGCTCGGGAGAAGCTGCCCTGGTCGCGAAAGCCAACCAACATGCCAATATGCCCCAACGTCAGCGTGCTGTGACGAACGAGCGTACGCGCATGCTCTAAGCGCCTGCGTTGCACATAAGCCAACGGTGTCAACCCGGTTAGCTCGCGAAAGCAGCTATGAAAATGCCCAGGGCTTAAGGCACAAAGGGCGGCTAACTGCTCAACACGCACTTCATCCGCTAAATGCTGGTCTAGCCAGGCATCCACACGCGCTAAGTCCAGCCGTTCGCTGATACAACGGACACCCATCTGACCTGTCGCTTGCTTCGACGTATCTTGCAGGTACATATAAAGTGCCCGCAACAACAGCACGGCGATCTCATTTTGCAACGCCGGGCACTGTTCAAGCTGATGGGTAAGCGCATGGGTGAGCTGGTTCAATGCAGGAGGCACCGTAAAGAAACGCGGCTTATCGAATAAGCGCTCAATCTCACTGCCTTTTTCCAGCGTGGCTAAGTGCTGTACGGGAATATCCAGCACCAGCGTTCGGTTGCTGCCATCGCCCTGATACTCGTGATGGCGCGAGGAGGGGATCAAACATCCCCGACGAGCGGTCACTCGCTCTCCCTGGCCTTCCATGGCAAGCTCTGTGACACCACACGTCGCCAGAATCAGCTGGTGAAAATCGTGGGAGTGCGCCACATGTTCTGGGGCCAAATTGCGGCTATTCAGCTCAAACTGGGCCATGGGCATACCGTTAGGTTGGTTCTCAACAACACCATTTACTATAAAACGGTTGCGCTAAAAATAACCAGCACGCAATAAACTATTAACTAACGCAACGCCACACAGAAGTAACGCGCTAGCGCATAGCGCCCTTACCCCCGAATATCTGCTGCAGATCGGGTGCGCTATCGTCTTCTTCGACCATGGATAGCGACGCTTCAATCGCTTTCAAGTGGCGGCTCATAAAGGCTTTGGCCCGCTCGCCGTCATTTGCCTCTAGGTAGCCAATCAAGTCATCGTGGTCGTGGGATTCGCAGCCTAAATGGCCACGCTGACCGTAAACGGCAAGGATCAGCGACGAGCGTGAGCAAAGCTGCTCAACAAACGCCGCTAGCGTGGTGTTCCCCGATAGCCGCGCCAGGTGAACATGAAAATCCGCGGAGAGCTTAATCGCCGCACTGCGCTCACCGCTGCGTAGCGCTTCCCGCTCTCGGCGGGCCATCTCGCGCAGCACGGCCGCCTCGTTTGGCTCCATTTGGCGCGCGACATCGGGCATAAGGCCGCACTCTACTAGCTGGCGAGCGTCGAACACGTCTTTGGCTTCCTCCGCCGTTGGACGCGTCACGCTGGCCCCGCGCCGCGGGGTTAACGTGACCAACTGCTCCAGCGCCAGGCGCTGAAGAATCTTGCGCACCCCGGTGCGGCTGACGTTAAACACCTCGGCCAGGGCATCTTCGCGCAACCGCGCGCCGGGCTTTAAGCGCTGCTCGATAATCGCGTCGCTCAATGCCTTATAAATTGGCTCGTGGCGCGCTTCGCCTTTTTTTTTCACCAAATGTGGTGCTCCCTGCGCATCGTTCATCGTGGCTCCTATTACTTCTCCCAGGCCGCGATGATATCGCGCTCCTCGGCGGTCATGTTAGTGACGTTGCCAAGCGGCATGTAATGGTTACCCACGACTTGCTGAATTACGCTCTGCTGGCGCTTGATCGCCTCCCAGCTTTCAAACGCATAACCCGCCGGCGGCGCATTAAAGCCCGCGTGCTCGGGGTCGCGAGCGTGGCACTGCACGCAGTGCTGCTCGATCACCGCGCTCACCTGCTCGCGGCCCGGCGCTTCACCCTCCCCTGCGGGTGGGCCTGAAGCGCTCGGCGCGCCAACCCAGAATGCCAGGACGATCAATCCCGCCCCGGCCACTAGGTAAAGCGGCTTTTGCTGGCCTGCGTGCATCAGCACGAAGAACTGGCGAATCACCGCGCCGGCGAAGATCAGCAGCGCCATGACCACCCAGGCCATCTCATGCGAATACAAAAACGAGTAGTGGTTGCTGACCATTAGCAGCACCACCGGCAGGGTGAAATAGGTGTTATGCACCGAGCGCTGCTTACCGCGTTTGCCGTCGAGCGGGTTGGGCGCCTCGCCTGCCTTCATGGCCTTCACCATGCGCCGCTGCCCAGGGATGATCCAGAAGAACACGTTGGCCGACATGGCCGTGGCCATCACCGCGCCGGTGAGCAAAAAGGCCGCGCGCCCGGTGAAAAGCTGGGTGCTCAGGTACGCCACCACCACTATCATGACCGCCACGGCGAGGCTTAGCAGGCCATCGCGCTCCATGTTGGGGCTGATACGCTTGCACAGTTCGTTATAGACCACCCAGCCGCCAAGCAGAAATGCCAACGCCAACAAGTTAGCCTGCCAGCCACTGAGGCTCGCCGCCCACGCCCAAGGGCTATTGGCATTCACCAAATAAAATGCCGGGCTTGCCATGTACAGCACCACGAACAGGCCAAAACCGGTGAGCCAGGTAGTGTAGGCCTTCCAGAACGACCAGTGCAGGTCATTGGGCAGTTTGGCGGGCGCGGTGGTGTATTTCTGGTTGTGGTAAAAGCCGCCGCCGTGAACGGCCCACATTTCGCCGAACACGCCCTTGTCGCGGTCTTCCGCAGCCTTGGGGGCTCGCAAGCTGTTATCCAGCATCACGAAATAGATCGACTCGCCAATCCACGCAATGGCCGCAATCACATGCAACCAGCGCAACAGCAAATTGACGACATCACCGATGTAGCCGTACATGGCGCTCTCCCTTTACGCGTCGTCTTTCGTTATTAACGACATTAGCTGCCGCGATAGGTGGTGTAGCCGTAAGGCGAGAGCAAAAGCGGCACGTGGTAGTGCTGGCTGGCATCGGCGACGCCAAACCGCAGCGGAATCATATCCAGAAAGCGCGGCTCAGACGCCCCCTCGTGATGGCGACGCAGGTAGTCGCCGGCGTGAAACACCAGCTCATACTCCCCCGGCGTGAACGCCTCGCCTTCCAGCAGCGGGGCATCGCAGCGGCCGTCATCATTGGTGGTGACACTGGCGAGATGATCGCGCTGGGTACCCGACAAGCGATATACATCGATGGTAATGCCCCTGCCGGGGCCGCCTTTCGCCGTGTCCAGCACGTGCGTGGTGAGATAACCCGTCATAATTAACCTCGTCTGCTATTAGCCTTAAAAAGTATACGTTTTGGTATTTTATTGTATACGATAAAATACCTGACCGCGCCGCCAAAGGAGACCCTCATGGCTACCCATACGCCCACCAACGCACTGTTATCACCGCGCCCTAGCGAACTTGGCCGCGAGGCGTTTGTCACCCACTACGGCGATATTTTTGAACACTCGTCTTGGGTCGCCGACGCCGCCTGGCACGCGGGGTTAACCGCTACCCACGACACCCCCGACGCTTTAGCCGAGCACATGGGCGAGCAGCTCAAACAGGCAGCGCCGGAGCAGCAGATCGAGGTGATCCGCGCCCACCCTGATCTGGCCGGCAAGGCCGCGATGCGCGGCGAACTCACCGCCGACTCGACCCAAGAGCAGGCCGGCGCCGGGCTGGATCAGTGCTCTCCCGAGGAGTTCGCTCGCTTTGAACAGCTCAATAACGCTTACAAAGCGAAGTTCGATTTCCCGTTTGTTATCGCCGTCAAAGGGCTTGATCGCCACGCGATTTTGGCCGCCTTTGAGCAGCGCCTGAACAACGACCCGGCGAGCGAGCGGCGCACGGCAATTGCGCAGATTATTCGCATCGCCACGCTACGCCTGCGCGCACGCGTCGACGGCTAGCGCCGATGCTGGCAGTGGCCGTTGGCCCAGGTTTCAAAAATTGCTCGGTCGTCGCCGAGCATCATCAACGCAAACAAACGCTCGGCGAGGCTTTCACCGCGCGCGGTGCGCCGCGCGAGTAGCGGCGTCGCGGCCAAATCCAGCACCACGAAATCCGCCTCCATCCCTTCGGCCAACCGGCCAATGTTAGCGTCAAGCGAAAGCGCCTGTGCGTTGCCCAGCGTTAGCGAATAAAACCCCTGCCACGCGGTCAGCGCCTCCCCGCGCAGCTGGCCCACTTGATACGCGGCTTTAAGCGTCGCCATCCCGGAAAGGTCAGTGCCGGCACCGATATCGCTTGCCACACTCACCCCAAGCCCCGCCTCACGGGCGGCGCGACGATCAAACAAGCCGCTGCCCAGAAACATATTGGAGCTGGGGCAGAAGGCGATATTAGCGCCGCGCTCGGCCAGGCGGGCGCGCATGCCGTCGTCCAGGTGAATACCGTGAGCAAAGGTGCTGCGCGGCCCCACCAAACCCGACTGCTCGTAGACGTGCAGATAGTCGCGGCTTTCCGGGAACAGCTCGGCGACCCAGGCGATCTCGCCGGTGTTTTCGGCCAAATGCGTCTGGAGCCACAGGCTTGGGTCGCTGCGCAAAAGCCCGCCGGCGCCGTCGAGCTGCGCGCGGGTGGACGTCGGCGCGAAGCGCGGTGTCACGCTGTAGCCGAGGCGCCCCTTACCGTGCCAATCCGCGATCAACCGCTCGCTGTCGCGAATACCGCCAAACGTGTCCTCGGTGAGCGCTTCGGGAGCGTGGCGGTCCATCAGCACCTTGCCGGCGAGCATGCGTAGGCCGCGGCGCTCGCTGGCGGCAAAGAAGGCGTCAATGGAAGCCGGGTGGCTGGAGCCAAACACTTGCGCCGTGGTGGTGCCCACACGCAACAGTTCCTCAAGAAACGCCTCGGCGATGGCGTCGGCGTGCTCGCGCGCGGCAAAGCGGCACTCTTCGGGGAAGGTGTAGTCATTAAGCCAATCGAGCAGCTGGCGCCCAAAGGAGGCCATGATGTCCAGCTGCACGTAGTGCACATGGCTATCGATAAACCCCGGCATGATCAGCTTGCCGCGATGGTCGATCACCTCGATGCCCTCGGGCAGCTGGGGGGCAAGGCGCGCGTAATCCTCCACGGCGCGAATGCGGCCCTTGTCGATCCACAACGCACCATCGGCTAGATGGCGCACGCTACCCGGCAGCGGCGTATCGCCCTCGCCGGGGTCGGCGTCAAAACTTAACAGTTCGGCGCGCAGCACAAAGGCGCCGTTGCGGGGAGCAGTGAAAGCGTCAGTAGCGGTCATGGTTAGGTTTCGTCAGCGTTAACAGAAGGAGTAGAAACAGAAGGAGTAGAAATATAAGAGGGAGAAAACAGCGGCCGCAGCGCGTCAGCCGATAAGCCGCGTTGCTCACCGCGTTCAGGGCGTGCCACACACGGTAAAAGCTCGGCGACGGCGGCCAGCGCGATGGCGTAAGGGGTTTTGTCACCACCCGTCGTTTTTTCACCGTTTGGGCCGCTTGCCATGCCAATAGGGCAGCGCACCTTGGAAAGCGTCGCCTCGTCATGGCCTGCGCGGTGGAGCCAGCCGCGAAAGCTTGCCCACTTGCTTTGCGAGCCGATCAACCCGATCGAGGCGCAATCGCCGCGCGCAAGCAGCGCGTGGAGTAGCGCGCGATCTTCGCCGTGGTCGTGGGTCATCACCAGCGCATGCACCCCGGCGGGCAGCGGCGCAGCGTCCGGGTCGTCTGTGTGATGGCAACTTAAGCGCGGTTGCTCAGCGGCCCACCCGGGAAAAGCCGCTTTGCGGCTATCAAACCACAACATGCGCCAGCCCAGCGGCGCGGCAAGCGGCACGATTTCACGCCCGACGTGGCCGGCGCCAAATAGCGCCAACGTCGTGAGGCTACCCGGAAAGACCTCAATCAATACGTTCACAAAGCCGCCGCAGCACTGGCCGCTGCGCCCTCCGAGCGAAAACGCTTCAAGCGACATCCCCGTCTCGCCTGCGGCGAGTTTCTCGCGCGCGGCGGCGATGGTCTGCCACTCAAAGGTGCCGCCGCCCAGGGTATCGAAAACCGTATCTTCAGTGATCACCATGCGCGCCCCCGGCTCCCGGGGCGTGGAGCCGGCGCTGGTCACTTGCGTTGCCAGCACGTGGGGCAGGCCCTCGCGCTGCAGCCGGTGGAGCGCGGCGTGCCAGGTGTCGGCGGCGTTCACGTTGTCTCCTGGGCGCGCAGTGCCTCAGCGGCGAGCAGCACGCGTTCCGGCGTGGCCGGGGTATCCAGGCGCGGCGCCTCGCGATAACCGGCAAGGCTGGCTAAGGCATCGCGCAGCGCCGACCACACCGAAATCGCCAGCATAAACGGCGGCTCGCCCACTGCTTTCGAGCGGTAGATACTCGCCATGGAATTGGGGTGGCCTTCCATCAGCGCGACGTTAAACACCGGCGGCAGATCGCCAAACGTGGGGATTTTATAAGTCGCGGGGCCGGTGGAAAGCAGCTGCCCGGCGTCGTTCCACTTGAGCTCCTCGCTGGTCAGCCAGCCCATGCCCTGGATAAAACCGCCCTCGACCTGGCCGATATCAATCGCCGGGTTCAGCGAATCCCCCACGTCGTGGAGGATATCCACCCGCGTGACCTGGTATTCGCCGCTTAAAGTATCGACGCTGACTTCCGAGACCGCCGCGCCAAAGGCGTAATAATAGAAGGGGTTGCCCTGGCCGACGCTGCGGTCGTAATGGATCAGCGGCGTGGCATAGAAGCCCTTTTCCGAGAGCGATACACGGCCAAAATAGGCCGCCTGAACCAGCTCGCCCCACGGGATGCGCTGCTCGCTCTCGCCATACCCGGCGATGAGGTAGCCCGCTTCCAGGCGCATATCGTCGCTATCCGCGCCCTGCCCTGGAAAAAAGTGATCCGCGGCGAAATCAAACAGGCGCGCTTTGAGCTTCACGCTGGCATCGCGCGCCGCCTGGCCGTTAAGGTCCGCCCCGCTGGAGGCGGCGGTGGGCGAGGTATTGGGCACCTTGTCGGTGCGCGTGGCGCTGATACGCACCACGTTGACATCCAATCCTAGCTCGCGGGCCACCACCTGGGTGATTTTGGTGTGCAGGCCCTGGCCCATTTCGGTACCGCCGTGGTTGATCATCACGCTGCCGTCGGTGTAGACGTGCAATAGCGCCCCGGCCTGATTGAGGTGTTTAGCAGTGAACGAGATACCGAATTTCACCGGCGTCAGCGCCAAGCCCTTTTTGATCACGCTGCTTTGTGCGTTGAAAGCGGCGATTTCCTCGCGACGCGCCCAATAATCGCTGCTTGCTTCCAGCTGCTCGACCAGCGTATGCAGCAACCCCGTCTGGTCCACCGGTTGGCCATAGTGGGTAATGTCGCGGCGGGTCGTCTGATGATCTTTGCGGTAGAAATTGCGCTTGCGCACCGTGAGCGGGTCTTCGCCCAGGTGCCTTGCGATGTCGTCCATCGCCGCTTCGATCGCCATCATGCCCTGGGGGCCGCCAAAGCCGCGAAAAGCCGTGTTCGAAGCGGTATGAGTGCGCGCCCGGTGGCCGGTGACGCGCGCCGCGCCCAGTGAGTAGGCGTTGTCGCTGTGGAACATGGCGCGGTCGACGATGGCGTCCGAGAGATCCGGCGAGTAGCCGCAATCGCCAATCACCGTAATCTCGCCACCCTGAATTATGCCGTTTTGATCCACGCCCAGCCGGTAGCGATTATGGAACGGGTGGCGCTTGCCGGTGGCGCGCATATCCTCGCTGCGCGGCAGGCGCACGCGCGCGGCGCGCCCGGTACGACGACAGAACAGCGCAGCAATACACGCCCAGGGCGAGGCTTGGGTTTCCTTGCCGCCGAAGCCGCCGCCCATGCGGCGTACTTCCACGGTTACCGCGTGCAGGGCAATCCCCAGCACCTCGGCCACCAGTTTTTGCGTTTCGCTGGGATGTTGGTTCGAGGTGTGAACCACCACGCCCTCATCTTCGGTGGGCGTCACCAAGCAGGCCTGGCCTTCCAGATAAAAGTGCTCCTGACCGCCAACAAACTGCTCGCCTTCGATCACGTGCGCGGCATCCGACAGCGCCTTTTCCCAATCGCCGCGCTGCTGCACGTGGGTGGGCCGCACGAACTCGCCGCGCTCGGCGGCGGCCACGGCGTCAAGGCTTGGTAGCTCGACATCGACGGTGATCATATTGGCATCGAACGCGGCCTTAACGGCTTCCCGCGCCGCGCGATAGCTCTCGGCGGCCACGGCAAACAGCACCTGCCCGGCGTAGCTGATCTCTTCCTCGACGAAAATCGGGTCGCCGGGAAACACCGGGCCGATATCCGTATGCCCCGGCACGTCGTCCAGGCCGACGGCATCGACCACGCCGGGCAGCGCCCGAATGCGGGCCAGGTCGAGGTGGGTCAAACGCCCGTGGGCCACCGGAGAAAGCCCCAGCGCAATATGCAGCGTATCAGCGGGCGCCTTGAGATCATCGATATAAGCGGCGCGGCCGGTAACATGCTTGACCGCGCTTTCGTGGGCTTGAGCGTGCTGGTGAACGTGCCGATGAGGCGGCGCCTCCACGGTATCGCGCGCTAGCGGGCCGTCACCCTTGATGCGCCCTGCTTGTTCCTCGCGGGCAGCGGCGGAATCGTCCCCCACATCAGAGGCAGCCTCTGGGTCCAACGGGTTCAACTTAGTGAGCGTACGCATTGAGCATCACCTCCTCGGCGGTGTCAGTGGCGGTCACCACGCGGCGCAGCCGTTCCAGCAAATTGGCGGCGGCTAACTGGCGGTAATCAGCGCTGCCGCGTACATCGCTCATGGGCGAAAACTCATCAAGCAAGGCCGCGCGGGCCGCCGTGAAAGCCGCCTCGGTGGGGGCTTGGCCCTCCAGTGCGGCCTCGGCGATATACGCGCGCTTAGAAATGGCCGCCATGCCGCCAAAAGCCAGCCGCACCTCGCGCAACACGCCTTCTTCCAGGCGCCAATGAAAAGCCCCCAGCAACGCGGAAATATCGTCTTCCCGGCGTTTGGAAAGTTTCCACACGTTAAGATTTCCCGTTGGCTCAGGGTGAGGCAAAAAGATGGCGCGGATCACCTCGTTCTCGCGCAGGGCAGTTTTTTTATAATCGAGGAAGAACGCATCCAACGCCAGCTCCCGCTCACCCTCGGGGCCGGCGAGCAACAGCCGCGCGTTTAGGGCGAGCAGCACCGGCGGGGTATCGCCAATCGGCGAGGCGTTGGCGATATTGCCGCCGAGCGTGCCGCGGTTGCGAATCTGCGCCGAGCCCAAGCGGTGAAGCAGATGGGCAAAGGCGGGGTAATGTTCGTCCAACAGCGGCGCCAACCGGGAGTAGGTCACCGCCGCGCCGATCCACCACCCTTCGCGCCCATCGTCTAACGTGGCGGTTTCGATACGCGAAAGCTCGTCGACGCGACTGACATCGATCACGCCGTCATAGCGCGTCAGGTTCTGGGTGACGTTTAGCCACAGGTCGGTCCCGCCGGCCACCAACGGCGCGTCAGGGAAGCGCACCCGCTCGGCAAGCAGCGCGGCCAAGGTGGTCGGCTGGAGAAAGCGCTCGCCGGGTGGTGTACTATCGGTCTTTACTGCATCAGTCTTTACTGCATCCGTCTGTGCCGTGTTCATCGGCGCCAGCGCCTGGCGCCACCACGCTTGGCGCGGCGCCGGGTGCTCGCTCATGGTCAAAGCGGCGTCGCGGATCGGCCGGTAGCCGGTGCAGCGACACAGATTGCCACCAAGCGCGGCTTCTAAGCGCTCGGGGGTTAACGGCGCGGGGGTCGCGGTTTGCGCCTCGTGCAGGGTGAACAGCGACATCACAATCCCAGGCGTGCAGAAGCCGCACTGGCTACCGTGGCAAGTGACCATCGCCGCCTGCGCCGGGTGCAGGGTATCCCCATCGGCCAGGCCTTCGACCGTCACCAGTTGGCGGCCTTGCAGCTGATGGGCGGGCATGATGCAGGCGTTTGCACTATGGTAGTGCATTTGCCCGGCGGCATCGGGTTCACCGATGGCCACGGTACAGGCGCCGCAGTCGCCGGAGGCACAGCCCTCTTTGGTGCCCGTCTGGCCGAGCGTGTCGCGCAAAAGTTCGAGCACGCTGGTATCGGGCGCGGCCGCCACGCTGCGCGGCTGACCGTTTAGGTGAAAATTGATCATGGCATTAACTCACATGTTGACCAAATGGTCAGGAACATACCCAAGCATGGGTCAGTCCGTATCGCAATGCAAGTCTCGGACCATTATGGCAGGAGCCGATATGTCGCAAGAAAATGCCGCCACGAAAACACCGGTTAAACGCAATGAGGCCACGCGGGCGCGCAACGAGCAGGCCATTCTCACCGCTGCCGAGTGCATTTTCGCCCGCCACGGCTACCGCGGCGCGAGTGTGCAGGCCATCGCAGAGGCGGCGGGGCTGCCCAAATCCAATGTGCTCTATTACATGGGCAGCAAGCAGGCGCTTTATGTGCGCCTACTCGCGCGGATGATGAAGCGCTGGAACGCACTGCTCGACGATATCTCGGTAGAAGATGACCCCGCCGAGGTACTGACGGCCTTCATTCGCCGCAAAATGGAGCTCTCGCGCCGCCACCCGGAGGGCTCTCGGCTATTTGCCGCGGAAATTCTCGGCGGCGCGCCCTTTTTACAAGAGTACCTGCGCGGCGAGCTGCGCGAATGGGTGGAGGACCGTGCGCGCGTTTTTGAACAATGGGCCGAACGCGGCTTAATGGACCCGGTTAACCCAACGTGGCTGATTTTTCTGATCTGGTCGTCGACCCAGCACTACGCCGACTTCGAAGCCCAGGTGCTAGGCATCACCGGCAAAGACGCCCTCGACGATGACGATACCGAAGAGATCACCGCCTTTCTTACCCGCATTGTGCTGAAAGGTTGCGGCGTGCGGGCGAAAAGGGGATAAGAGAAATGCCGAACGCATTTTTTAAAAATTTTAAAAACAATAAGTTAAAATTATCTTTGTATGCTTATGCGGCATTTGTAAAGAGATGACGCGCATGCGCGTTGATTAACTGTTGTAGGTGAAAATTCCAAAACGCTGCATGCTTCAGGCATTAGCTTCAAGTAAGTATTAACGCCCGTCGCTCAGCGTGCGCCCGCTTTCGGCGAGTAGCGCATCGACCGGTTCGCGTACGTAGTCGTGCTGGTAGTAACCATCGTCGACCACCTCGCCATCCCAGGCGACGATATCCAGATCCATCGTCCGTGGGCCGGATTTAATTGGCCCGCGCTCGCGGCCTAGCCGGTCCTCCACGGCTTTGAGATACGCCTTGAAATCCACCCGAGTAAGCGGCGTGGCCACCAGCACCGCGCTATTGAGAAAATCTGGCTGCGCCTGATACCCCACCGGCGTGGTGAGAATGGGCGTGGTGTGGGCGATTAGCTCGCACTCTTGGTTAAGAATCTCGATCACCTGCGCGTAGTGATGTTCGGGGTCGATGTTCGAGCCCACCGAAATCACGCACTCGTGCCGCGGCGGCGTAGCCATTGAGGTGGGAGACGTCGCTGAAGCGTGAGGCATAAACACATCCTTGGCTTGGCCGGATCGTAGTGTTGGCTTACTAGCCTAGCGTTTCCTCTTTTTTGTGCAAGCCCTGTTTGTGAAAGTACTGTACAACTTATTGACAATAGCCACGCGCCCGCAGACAGTAGCGGTCTACACAATACACTATCGTGACGAGGACATTTGCCATGAGGACACTGACATGAGCGCCCACGCCGCACTGGTGACCGGAGGCGCTACACGCTTAGGTCGCCACTTTGCCGAAGCATTGGCGGATGCCGGCTACGATATCGCCCTTCACGTCAACAGCTCGCGCCATGAGGCCGACGAGGTCGCTAAAGGCATTCGTAAGAAAGGCCGCGCGTGCGAGGTCTTCGCCTGCAACTTTTTAAGCGATGCCCCAGAAGACGATCTTGGCCTGTTGATAAGAAACGTCAAAGCGCGCTTCACAAACGTAAGTGTGCTGCTTAACAGCGCCTCAGCCTACGAGCCCGCGACGCTCGCCAAAACGGATTTAGGCATGCTGGAAACGCAGTTTCGCGTCAACATGTTCACCCCGCTTTTGCTCACACGCCACTTTGCCAACGTCGTTGATGAAGGCTGCGTGGTCAATATCATCGATAACAAAATCGCCTACCACCAGTACCCCTATGCGGCGTATCTATTATCCAAAAAGAGCTTGGCCGAGATGACCCGCATGGCGGCATTGGAGTTTGCCCCGCGCATCCGCGTCAACGGCATCGCTCCCGGCGTGGTGCTGCCCGCTTCACAGCGGACGAGCGACTATATTCAGTGGCGCATTGAGGGCATTCCGGCCAAACGCCAAGGCGATCCGGAACACCTCGTGGCCGCGCTTCATTACGTGCTGGATAACCCCTTTGTGGCCGGGCAGATTTTATTTGTCGACGGCGGCGAATCGATCAACGTCGAGGGGCGCCACTCGGAAAACTATCCCGGCTAATTGTTTAGCTTAACGCGCTCTTTAAGCCCCAAAACAAACCGGGCCGCCCCTGAGGGCGGCCCGGTTTGTCTGGCGAATACAACACCTAACGCATTAGGTGGCTTCTTCGTCGGTGGGTTTGGTGTGGTCTTCCTCGGCGGATGTCTGCACTCCCTTATTTGGGTCATCGTGGCTGATCGCTTGGGAGGACGTGCGATCCCCCTGGGCCTGAAGCACCCGCACATTCGCCGCCGGGGAGTTGCCTTCCTTGTCCTCGCCGAAGTAGAGCGTGGTATGCGGGAACGGAATTTCGATTCCGGCCTCGTCAAAGCGTAGCTTGACCAAGCGGTTGTAGGCGCGGCCCACGGCCCACTGGTCGCCCGGCGTGGACTTGATCACCACGCGGATATTCACCGAGCTATCCGCCAGCGCCGTGACGCCGGCCACGGTAAGGTCATCCAGCAGCTTATGGCCGTGCTCTTCACTGGCTTTCAAGTCTTCAAAGGCCAGCTTGAGCTGATCCACCGCATCATCGATGCTCTCACGGTAGGCGATGCCGTATTCACCCACGTGGTTGCCGTATTCGCGCATGTAGTTGGACACGGTGTCCACGCTTGAAAACGGTATCAGGTGGAAGGTGCCGGAGAGATCGCGAATCCCCACCGAGCGAATGCTCAACTTCTCGGCGGTGCCAGTAATACCGCCCACCGTGACCACGTCGCCGGTATTCATGGCGTTTTCCACCTGAATAAAGATCCCGGTGATGACATCCTGCACCAACTTCTGGGCACCAAAACCAATCGCCAAACCAAGCACACCGGCACCGGCGATCAGCGGGCCGATGTTGATGCCGATTTCGGACAAAACGATCATGCCAGTGATGGTCACCATGGCAATCGCCAGCGCGTTACGGAACAGGCTCAGCAGGGTTTTGGCCCGGGCGGACGGTTCGCCGTAGCCCGTTTCCGGGTTGAGCTTGTGCTCAATCAAGCTAGCCAGCCCCAGCCAGATCCCCAGCGCGAAAATCAGAATCACCGCGACGCTGGTGAGATTCCCGACGAGGTTGGCGCCGCTCTCAGACGCGTACCACGTCGCCAAATCAAAGGCGCCCCAGGCATCGAGCACCACCATGATCACCGCAATACCGATCACCGTGCGTAGAACCCGCAGGGCGTTGGGGACGTAGCTATTCAGGCGCTTTTCCAACAGCGGTAGCTTGCGACGCAAATCCGCCGAAAGCGTAATCCGCCGACCAATGGTCTGAGTGAGAAATGACGAAGCCAAAAGCCCAACCACCACCGCCACCAGCGTTTTCAACGTGGCAAACATCACAAAGGGCAGCGCATCACCGGGGCGCGTAAGCGTAAGCACAAACACCACCAAAAAGTAGAGCAGTGCGAACAGATGCCAGCTGCGTGCAAAGAGCTGCAGCGACACGCGGCTAGCGGTAAAGCTGGCGTTGGCAGACATCGCGGTCAAGTTGTCGCGCAGGCGCGCGCGGTTTTTCAAAATCACTGCCACGGCATAAATAAACGCGGCCACCATGATCAAGGTGCCCAGCGCCTGGCCGAGGGCGGGCGCCACGTAGAAGTTCACCAGCGGCACAACCACCATCAACCCGTAGCCGACCATCCCGACAAGGCGCGCCAACCAGCGGTTCCAGTAGGAAGCCTCGGGCGCGGAAATCGGCAGCAACCGCAGCCCTTCGTAGCGCGACGAGAATAGCATCCGCACCGCGGCTTTGATCAGCTCAATCACCAGGAAGGCATTAAGAAATAGTGACGCGCGCGTGGAAAGTTCCCCGCTCTCGCCAACCGCAAAGGTGGCGATGAGGTTACCGCCGACATAAGCAAAGGAGACGATCAGGACATCGACCAACGCGGCCACTGCGACGCACACAATCAACCGCAGTACCGGCGTTAACCCGGTGCCATTTTGCGACCAGAGGCTAATCTTGCCGAATAGCGGTTTGCACAGCCGGCGAAACAGCGTAAACAGCACAAAGGTGGCGAGAATCACCAGCCCTAAGTTAATCGCCGCCGTGGTGAATGCTGACAGTTCAAACGTGCTGGCACCGGCGCCGCTGAAGAGGTCGCTGACAATGGTCACCGACTGCTCCAACTGCCCGCCCACGTCATTCACCACACGGCTGGTAAGCTGGGCTAGCTGGCGCGGCAGCGACACCTCGTCAGGCGCCATCTCGCTGCCTTGCGCGGCTTCACTTTCCAGCTCGCCAGGCGCCTGCGTTGCTTGGTTACGCAGCAGATCAATCAGCTCCTGGCGCGACTGTTCGTTTTCCAGCAAGTCGGCCAAATTCGTTAAAGAGACTTCACCACCATTGCCCGCTTCACTAGCGGTTTGTGCCATTGCCGGTGTCACCATCAGCGCTAAGAGCGCCAATAGCCAAACGCTAAGCCAGGGCAAGAGTCGTAATCGCGTCACACTGCTTCCTCCTTATTGAGTCGTGTTTATCGAGACACGGTTTGCGCGGTAGACTAACACGCTGTTTGGCGAGCTTCGCGCCCTTAAAGGGTCTAGCATAGAGGCACAAGCCATGTCTGTGCCAGAACCAGCACCAGGGCGTAGCGCGTACCCTTCGCCAGCAAAATCCATAAAATGGCGCGCCACCAGGGCAGGCGAAACACGCCAGCCAGTACGGTAAGCGGGTCGCCAATCACCGGCACCCAAGAAAGCAGCAGGCTGTATTCCCCCAGGCGGTGATACCAACGCTCGGCGCGGGCAAGCCCTTGCGGGGAGGCGGGAAACCAACGGCGGTCTTGAAACTGGCGGGCATAACGCCCAAGCGCCACGTTGATTAAACTGCCCAGCGTATTGCCCAACGTGGCCACTACCCACAGCGCCAGCGCCGGCTCATTCAGGCACCACTGCCGCGCCAGCCACACTTCCGAGCCACCGGGCAGCAGCGTGGCGCTCGCCAACGCAATAAAAAAGAGGCTAAGCAAGGATCACTATGCCGGCACGTGGCCGCCTAGTTGCGCGGTAATTTCCGCCGCGGTGGCCTGCACCAAACCACCGAGCTCTCGTAACCGCGTTTCGGGAATGCGCGCCATGGGGCCGGAAACGGAAATCGCCCCCAAAGGGCTGCCATGCTCGTCGTAGATACAGGCGGCAACACAGTGCAGGCCAATGGCATGTTCTTCGCGGTCACAGGCAAAGCCATCGGCGCGCACGCGGACCATCTCGTCTTGCAGCGACGCCGTCGTGGCGAAGGTATTGTCGGTCACTTGCTCCAGCTCGCGGCCTTCAAGCAGCTGCGCGCACTCATCGGCGGGCATCCCTGCCAGCAGCGCTTTGCCCACGCCCGAGGCGTGCAGCGGCGCTCGCGAGCCCAAGCGCGTGATCATGCGCATCATCTGGGGGGATTCGTGCTGGGCGAGAAACACCACCGTGGCGCCATCGCGAATGCCGAGGTTAGCGGTTTCACCGGTTGCCTGGGTTAAACGGCGCAGAAACGGGCGGCTGGTGGCGACAAAGTCCCGCGCTTCGAGAAAGCTATTACCAATACGGAAGGTTTTAACATCGATGCGCCACAGTCCCTGCTCGTTCTCCTGGGTGACAAACCCCTGGCTTTGCAGGGCCTGCAGCAGCCGATGGGTGGTCGAAGGCGCGAGCTCCGCCATCTCCGCCACCTCAGAGAGCGAAAGCCCGCGCGGGCTTTGCGACAGATACGCTAAAAGCGTTAACCCGCGTACCAACGATTGACTATGACCACCGCTTGCTTTGGTCGCACTCGCCGGCCGCCCGGCGGCTTTGCGCTTAACCTCGCTCACCCTAGAGTCTCCTAACGCTGCAAAAGCGAGAGGATAACGCGCTTTGGCGCCGGCTGTCGCGTTTACGGAAACGCTTTCCAGCTTTTAAGACCGCCTCCAACACACGCGCAGGCAGTTTGGCGCACGCTAGCGGTGCTTCCACTCGGGCGGGCGTTTCTCAATAAACGCATCAATGCCTTCGGCCACGTCGTCGGCGAGCATATTGCACGCCATGGTGTCGCCAGCATAGGCGTAGGCCTCATCGAGTGGCATGGCGAGCTGGCGGGCAAACATGGCTTTGCCGGTACGCACCGCCACCGCGCTTTTCGCCCGGATACTGTCGGTCAACGCGGTAAGCGCCTCATCCACGTTATCGTCTTCGGCGACGCGGTTGATCAAGCCCCACTCCGCGGCGGTGTCGGCGCTGATAAACTCACCGGTTAGCAGCATTTCCATCGCTCGCTTGCGCGGCACATTGCGCGACAGCGCCACCGCCGGCGTCGAGCAGAAAAGCCCCACGTTGATGCCAGACACGGCAAAGCGCGCGCTTTTGGCCGCCACCGCCAAATCGCAGCTCGCGACTAGCTGGCAGCCGGCGGCGGTCGCAATGCCTTGCACCTTGGCAATCACCGGCACCGGCAGATTCACGATCGACTGCATCACCGCGCCACAGCGGGCAAAGAGCGTCTGATAGTAGGCTTTATCGGGGTTGGCGCGCATCTGCTTTAAATCGTGCCCGGCGCAGAAGGCCTTGCCTTCGGCGGCGAGCACCACGCAGCGCACGCTGTCGTCGGCTTGGATCTCGTCAAGTGCGCCTTGTAACGCATCGAGCATGGCCTCGGAAAGCGCGTTGAAGCTTTTCGGGGCGTTGAGCGTCAAGGTGACAACACCTTGGTTATCGTCGCGTGTTACCAGCGATTCAGCGGTTGTTTGCGTCATTGTCATTGTTCTCTCTCCTATCGCTTAGCATCGCGCGGGTCGCGCCCAAGGGGGTGCGGCTTGCCGCGCGCGATGGCTAACTCAATCTGGCGTTGGCGCTCACGCGCCGCCGCACGGGTTTTTTCCGGCAGCGAATCAATGCAGTGCGGGCAACTGATGCCCGGTTCGTAATCCGGCGAGCGCATGTCCTCAGCAGAAATCGGCCGACGGCAGGCGTGGCACTGCTCAAATTCGCCTTCGCTTAAATCGTGGCGCACAGTGACGCGGTTATCAAACACAAAGCATTCGCCGCGCCACAATGACTGTTCTTCCGGGACTTTTTCCAGGTAGTTCAGCACGCCGCCTTTCAAGTGATACACCTCGTCAAAGCCCTCTTTGAGCATAAAGCTGGAGGCTTTTTCGCAGCGAATGCCGCCGGTGCAAAACATGGCGACTTTTTTGTGCCGGGTGGGATCATAATGCGCGCGCACGTAATCGGGGAATTCGCGGAACGTCGCCGTTTTGGGGTCAATCGCGCCTTCAAAGCTGCCGATGTCGACCTCGTAATCGTTGCGGGTATCAATCACCAGCACTTCTGGGTCGGCAATGACGTCGTTCCACTCTTCGGGCTCGACGTAGGTGCCGACCGTATCGTTAGGATCGATCCCCGGCACGCCAAGCGTCACGATCTCTTTTTTGAGTTTGACCTTGGTGCGGTAAAAGGGCATCTCGTCGCAGTACGACTCTTTATAATGCGCCGCGTTATGGGGAATATCACGCAAGCGTGGGTCGGCGGTAAGCCAGGTAAGCAGCGCCTCCACCCCCGTGCGAGACCCCGCGACGGTGCCGTTAATGCCTTCTTTTGCCAACAGCAGCGTGCCTTTGACGCCGTTATCCAGCATGGTTTGGCGCAGCGGCTCGCGCAGCGCTTCAAAGTCATCGAGCGTGACAAATTTGTACATCGCCGCGACCACTATGGGCGACGCTTCGGTGGGGTGTGGCATGTAAAACTCCTGGTTGTCGCCCCCGTAAAGGGCGGACCATTAACAACGACGACGCCCCACATCAGCGGGGCGTCGAATACGACAACAAAAAAGACTAAGCGTTGAGCCGTTTTGCGCCAAGCTAGCTATTTTGCGCCGAATAAAGTACGCGAATTTTCAGCGTGTGCGTGACTTTCTTCAAGGCTTCAAGCGCCTGCGGGCCGTAGGCTTTGTCCACGTCGATGACCACGTAGCCGACTTTTTCGTTGGTCTGCAGGTACTGCCCAGAGATGTTGATGCCGTTTTCCGACAGCACGCGGTTAATCTCGGAGAGCACACCCGGCACGTTATCGTGGATATGCAGCAAACGGTGTTTATCCGGATGCGCCGGCAGCGCCACCTCGGGGAAATTCACCGAGGTCACAGTGGTACCGTTATCGGAGTAGGTGATCAGCTTCTCGGAGACTTCGATGCCGATGTTCTCCTGCGCTTCCAACGTCGAGCCACCAATGTGCGGGGTCAAAATCACGTTGGGCAGACCGCGCAGCGGGCTTTCGAACTCTTCGTCGTTGCCTTTCGGCTCGACCGGAAAGACGTCGATCGCCGCGCCGTTGAGCTTGCCGGCTTTTAGCGCTTCGGCCAGCGGTTCAATTTCCACCACGCTGCCGCGCGAGGCATTGAGTAAAATCGCCCCCGGTTTCATCGCCGCGATCTCTTTCTCGCCGATCATCCAGCGGGTCGAGGGTAAGTCCGGCACGTGCAGGCTCACCACATCGGCGCGCGTCAGAAGTTCTTCAAGACTGCCGACCTGGGACGCGTTACCCATGCCCAGTTTTGAAATGACATCGTAATAAATCACGTTGAAGCCGAGCGACTCCGCCAGCACGGAAAGCTGCGCGCCGATGTTGCCGTAACCCACGATCCCCAGCGTTTTGCTGCGCGCTTCGTGAGAGTTTTTGGCTGATTTCAGCCAGCCGCCTTCATGAGCGCGGGCATTCTTTTCGGGGATACCGCGCAGCAACATGATCGCTTCGGCCAGCACCAGCTCGGCCACCGAACGGGTGTTGGAGTAAGGCGCGTTAAAGACCGCAATACCGCGCTTGAGCGCCGCATCAAGGTCGACCTGGTTGGTCCCGATACAGAAACAGCCAACACCAACGAGTTTCTCCGCCGCCGCAAACACACGCTCGGTGAGCTGAGTGCGTGAGCGAATGCCGATGAAGTGAACGTCGCG
The DNA here is from genome assembly GCF_031451755.1 of Vreelandella vilamensis. Classification (NCBI taxonomy): domain Bacteria; kingdom Pseudomonadati; phylum Pseudomonadota; class Gammaproteobacteria; order Oceanospirillales; family Halomonadaceae; genus Vreelandella; species Vreelandella vilamensis. Next base: position 25,186 of record NZ_JARWAN010000014.1, read on the forward strand.
AATCTTCTCGATCAGCGCGTCTTCATCTAACGATGTCGGCAGGTGCTCGATGTTCTCGTAACCTGCGTTATGAAAATTGTCCACCGCGCTTTGGTGGACGCCCTCGAGTAGCAGGATCTTGATCTTGCTCTTGTCCAGGGACGTTTTAGCCATGGCTGAATCAACCTCATTGGTCGGCGCTTGCGCCGTGTATCGGTTCACGAAAGGCCCGTATACTAGCATAGCCACGGCGCTCGCGCCGGGCGGCACGGATGAAAAGTCTACGCGCTTGGCATGAACGCGATGCATCCACCCGCCTATTTAACGACATTCGTCCAAACCCGGGCAGACGCGCCGGGGGGTGGTCGGTGTATACTGAGCGGCCATTTTCCATGACACTGGTCGTAAACAAACGTGGACTTTGAGACATGACACCTTCCTCCCCGCAGGACGATCCCGAACAGGGCGCTCCCAAGCAGGACTTTGCGGCCACGGTTGAGCAGCTAGAAGCGCTCATCGAGCGGTTGGAATCAGGCGCACTGTCGCTTGAGGATTCGCTCACGGCGTTTGAACAAGGCGTGCGCCTCACCCGCGAGGCACAAAACCGCCTGGATAACGCCGAACTGAAAGTGCGCGCGCTAAGCGAGGATGGCGACGGCCGGCTGGCGGTCACACCGTTTAACGCGCCAGACGATGACGCCACCGGCGAGGAGACGCCGCCATGGTAGCCACTCAAACGCCCGTTCTGGAAACCTTGCGTCACGCGAGCAATGCCCGCGTCGATGCCACGCTTTCCGCACTGTTTGAGGCGCGTCCGGCCACCGCCCCACGGTTAGAAGCGGCCATGCGCCACGGCCTACTGGTCGGCGGTAAGCGTCTGCGCCCGCTTCTGGTTTACCTTGCGGGCCGCGCCCTAGGCGCCGATGATGAAGCACTCGATGCCCCAGCGGCAGCGATTGAGCTGATCCACGCCTACTCGCTAATTCACGATGACCTGCCGGCAATGGACGATGACGACTTGCGTCGCGGCCAGCCCACCGTCCATATCGTCTATGACGAAGCCACCGCGATTCTTGCCGGCGATGCGCTGCAGACGTTAGCGTTTGAGGTGCTGGCCAATACGCCCCACCCGCGTTTAGGCAGCCTTGTGCGCACGCTGGCGACCGCCTCCGGTCGTGATGGCATGGTGGCCGGCCAAGCGTTGGATTTGGACGCCGTGGGCGGCCACCCGGACGTTGACGCCCTGGCGCACATGCACGCACACAAAACCGGCGCGCTGATCGAGGCCGCCGTGCGCTTGGGCGGTTTGGTCGCAGTGGCCGAGACCGACCCGCGCCTGGAGGCGCTATCTCGCTACGCGCGCGCGATTGGTCTCGCCTTTCAAATTCACGACGACGTATTGGATGTTATCGGCGATACGGCGACGCTGGGTAAAACCTCCGGCGCCGATGCGGCCCGGGAAAAGCCCACCTACCCCGGTTTGCTCGGGCTTGAGAACGCACAGCTTAAAGCCCAGACCCTAATTGACGAGGCCATCGCCGCGCTTGCCCCGCTGGGCGAGAACGCCGTACCGCTGGCCGATTTAGCCCATTATATGATCGAGCGCGACCACTAGCGCTTCTGATAGACGAGTGCCCATGAAGCTGTTCGACGAGATTCCCCGCGAGCGCCCGGCCACGCCGATGCTCGACTCTTTTGATCATCCCGCACCGCTGCGGGCCATGAACGTGGCGCAGCTTAAAGAGCTCGCCGACGAACTGCGCGCCTATTTGCTCTATAGCGTCGGCGTTTCCGGCGGTCACTTCGGTGCCGGATTGGGTGTGGTGGAACTGACGGTGGCGCTACACCACGTTTTTCACACCCCCCACGACCGGTTGGTATGGGACGTGGGCCATCAGGCTTACCCGCACAAGGTGTTGACCGGGCGGCGCGACGCGATGCTCGGCATTCGCCAGCAAGGCGGGCTGGCGGCGTTTCCGCGCCGCGCCGAATCCGCGTACGACACCTTCGGCGTCGGCCATTCGAGCACCTCGATTTCCGCCGCGCTGGGGATGGCGCTGGCGGCCAAAGCGCAAGGCGAAAACCGCCGCGTTTGCGCGGTGATCGGCGACGGTGCGCTCAGCGCGGGCATGGCGTTTGAGGCGTTGGCCCACGCCGGGCACGTCGACGCCAACATGCTCGTGATCCTCAACGACAACGAGATGTCGATCTCCGAGAACGTCGGCGGCATGGCAACGTATCTGGCGCGGATGTTGTCCAGCAAGCCGTACCTTAAGATGCGTGAAGAGGGCAAAAAGGTACTCTCTCACCTGCCCGGCGCCTTGGAGCTGGCGCGCCGCACCGAAGAGCACATGAAAGGCATGGTCAGCCCCGCCACCCTGTTTGAGGAGATGGGCTTTCACTACGTTGGCCCCATCGACGGCCACGACCTGGACTCGCTTACCCAGGCGCTGACCCATTTAAGCGAGCTTGATGGCCCGCAGTTTTTGCATATCAAGACGGTCAAGGGCAAAGGCTTTCTTCCTGCCGAGGCCGATCAAATTGGCTACCACGCGATTACCAAGCTGGAAAAAACCGAACCGTTGACGACGAAAACCGTTACCGCGCCGGCGCCAGCCTCTTCTGCTCCTAAAAACTCAGTTCCTAAAAAGAAATATTGCAACGTTTTCGGCGACTGGCTGTGCGACATGGCGGCCGCGGATAGCCGCTTGATGGGGATTACCCCGGCGATGCGCGAGGGCTCCGACCTGGTGCGTTTCTCCCAGCAATACCCCGAGCGCTACTTTGACGTGGCGATTGCCGAGCAGCACGCGGTGACACTCGCCGCTGGCATGGCCTGCGAGCACATGAAGCCCGTCGTGGCGATCTACTCGACCTTTTTGCAGCGCGGCTATGATCAGCTGATTCACGACGTCGCCGTGCAAGCGCTCGACGTGACGTTTGCCATCGACCGCGCTGGGTTGGTGGGCGAAGACGGTCCCACCCATCACGGCAGCATGGACCTTTCATTTCTGCGCTGCGTGCCCGGCATGGTGATTTTAGCGCCGGCGGACGAAGCCGAGTGCCGCGCCATGCTAAGCGCGGCTTATCATCATCCTGGCCCGGCAGCGGTGCGTTACCCGCGCGGCACCGGCCCCGGTGTAGAGATCCCCGCGCACCTTGAGCCATTGCCCATCGGCCAGGCCGAAATCCGCCGCAGCGCCCAGGGTGGCGAGGGCATGCGCATTGCACTACTTGCTTTCGGCAGCCTCAACGGACCCGCCGCTGACGCTGCCGATCGATTGAACGCCACGCACATCAACATGCGCTCGATCAAACCGCTCGACCGCGACGCGGTACTTCACGCCGCCGATGAACACGAGCTTTTGGTCACGCTGGAAGAAAACGTGATTGCCGGGGGCGCCGGCAGCGCGGTCAACGAACTCCTGGCCGCCGAAGGCGTTCAGATCGAAGTCCTCAACCTCGGCCTGCCGGACGCTTTCGTTGAGCACGGCACCCCCGCCGAGCTTTTACTCGACTGCGAGCTGGATGCCGCGGGGATTGAGCGCGCCATCCGCGCCCGGCTGCCGTAACCTTTATTATTTTCAACGCTAGAGACTGCCATGTTATTTCTGATTATTGTGTTTGCGCTGATCGGCCTTGCCATTGGCGGCCCGCTTGGTTTATTGATTGGCGGCGGCCTGGGCTGGTGGCTAGGGCGACGCCTCAAACGCCGCCTGAATATTGCGCGACAACGCCTTCAAGAGGGCTTTCTGGACTCCATTTTTTCGGTCATGGGATGTTTGTGCCAAGCCGACGGTAAAGTGACCGACGGCGAGCTGGGCATTGCCGAAAAGCTATTCGACCAGATGCGACTGCAAGGTGAACAGCGCGACCGGGCACGCGCGGCATTTGAACGCGGCCGCGCTGACGACTTCGACCTGGACGCCGAGCTTGCCAGCGTAAACCGCCTTACCCGCCACCAGCCCGTCATGCGCCAGGTGTTCCTGCAGGTTCAGCTATCGGCGATTGCCGCCGATGGCGTGCTGCACGACAGCGAGCACGAGATGATGCTGCGCGTCGCCCGGGGCGTCGGCTGCAGCGAGACCGAAGTGCAGCAAATTGAGGCAATGCTGCACGGCGCGGCGGCCAACTCCCAAGGCGCCAGCGAAGAAGCGCTCAAAGACGCCTACAAGGTGCTTGGCGTCTCCGAAGACGCCAGCGACGCCGACATCAAAAAGGCTTACCGGCGCCTAATGAGCCAAAACCACCCAGATAAACTGGCGGGCAAAGGGCTCCCCGAAAGCATGCGCGAAGTGGCGCAGGCGCGCACCAGCGAGATCGCCAACGCCTATGAGCGCATCAGCAAAGCGCGGGAATAACCCCGTGTGACACCCGTTCGATATCTTTGGCAGGAGGCGCCATGATCACCCTTTACAGCCACCCCAACTCTCGCTCGCTGCGGGTCGCCTGGACGCTTGAAGAGCTTGGCCTGGACTATCAGTGTCAGCACGTTGCACTGGACCAAGGCGAAGGCCAAGCCGCGGCGCACTTAGCGCGCCACCCGGATGGCAAGGTGCCGGTGCTGGAGGATGGCGATGTGACACTTTTCGAGTCGGCGCCAATTTGCCGCTACCTTGCCGAGCGCTACGGCAACGGGGCACTGCTGCCGGCCGATATTGCCGGGCGCGCAGCGGTAGATCAGTGGCTGAGCTTTATCATCACCGAAGTCGAGCAGCCGTTATGGACACAGGCTAAACACAAATTTGCCTTGTCGCAGGACAAGCGGGTGCCGGCCGTGATCCCCACCGCCGCGTGGGAATTTCAGCGTGCGCTAGCCGCGCTTGAACGCCGCCACAACGGGCAAGAAACCTTGGTCGGCGAGACGTTTACGCTGGCAGATATTTTTCTCACCCAAACGCTTGGCTGGGCCGTAAAAATGAAAAATCGTCTGCCGGAGGCGCTTGCCACCTACCGCGAACACCACGCCAAGCGCCCGGCGATGGCACGTGCTATTGCGCGTGAAACAGCGGCCGCTGAAGGCTAAGTCACCGGCAAACACTAGGTCGTCGCTGGGTGCGGCAAAACAGCGCTGTAAACAGCCGCGTAATGGCAGGCGCTTCCGGCAATCACGAACAGATGCCAAATCGCATGATTAAAAGGGATAGCGCGCACGGCGTAAAAGATAACGCCTAAAGTGTAGGCGATGCCTCCACTGGCCAGTAGCACAATGCCGGTCGACGATAGATTCGCCGCCATTTCATCTGAAGCCAGCACGATCATCCAGCCCATGAGCAGATAGATCACCACGCGTAGCACCGCAAAACGCTCGGGCCAGAGCAGTTTACAGGTAATCCCTACCAGCGCCAGCGACCACACAGCGGCAAACAGTACCCAGCCCGTGGGGCCGCGCATGTTAACAAGCAGAAAGGGGGTGTATGTCCCCGCGATGAGCAGGTAAATCGAGCAGTGATCCAGCAGCCGAAAGCGCTGCTTCCAGCGCTGATGAGGGATGCCGTGGTACAGAGTCGAGGCGGTATACAACAGGATCAGCGTCGTCCCATACAGACTCAAGCTGACGATCTTCCACGGGTCAACATGACTCGCTACGCTTGCGGCTACCAAGAGTACCGCCATTCCCACCAGGCTAAACACAGCACCGATACCGTGACTAATGCTGTTTAGGCGCTCTTCCATATCACTGAACTCGCACAATGCTTCACATGATTCTTCACGTTCGATGTTCATCACAGGGCACTCCCCTCTAACGCCCCCGTACCATCATCACCGACCCATCATCCCTTGCGTTCGATATCCACATCGCTTGCCTGAGTGAAGTCGCCCAGCACCATCATGTGCCCGAGCTTGCCTGCCTTGGTGGTGAGGTACTGCTCGTTGTGGGGGTTCAAACCGGTGGTGATCGGTAAACGCTCAACAACGTTAACGCCATCGCGGGTTAAGGCTTCGACCTTGCGCGGGTTGTTGGTCATTAGCTTAAGCGCCGTAATCCCCAGGTGATCGAGCATCGGCACGCAAAGGTCGTAACGACGCATATCGGCACCAAAACCCAACCGCTCGTTGGCCTCTACCGTATCAGCGCCTTGGTCTTGCAAATGGTAGGCGCGAATCTTGTTCAAAAGGCCAATCCCGCGGCCTTCCTGGCGTAAATAAAGCAACACGCCACGCCCTTCCGCGGCAATGCGCTTGAGCGCCTCTTGCAGCTGATAACCGCAGTCACAGCGCATAGAAAACAGCGCATCGCCGGTTAAACACTCCGAGTGAACACGCCCGAGTACCGGAATATCCCCGGTCACGTCACCGAGCGTCAACGCGATATGATCTTTGCCCGTCGCTTCATCTTCGAAGCCGTGCATGGTAAATGTCGCCCAGGGGGTGGGCAGCTGGGAAGCGGCAATAAAGCGAATGGTCACAGGTTACCTCGGTGATCAGCACACCCGTACATGAAAAGCGTGTTAACAAAATGGTGACTTATTTTAGCAGGAACCGTCAGCAATTACCGCGATGAACGCCGAATCCGATAAGCGCTTGGCATATCATCCGGCGGCCCTGCTGCCCTATAATCGGCACCATCGTATATCTACCCCAAGAGCCATTCGACGCCGAGAGCCCCTATTTATGACTCAAGCCCTTCACAATGACCGTTTTCTTCGCGCACTCGCGCGCCAGCCCGTCGACCGCACGCCCGTGTGGATGATGCGCCAAGCCGGCCGCTACCTGCCGGAGTATCGCGCCAGCCGTGCCGATGCGGGTAGCTTTATGGACCTATGCCGTAACCAGGATCTGGCCTGCGAGGTTACCATGCAGCCGCTTGAGCGCTACCCGCTGGATGCGGCGATTCTGTTCTCGGATATTCTGACGATTCCCGATGCCATGGACTTAGGGCTTTACTTTGTTACCGGCGAGGGGCCTAAATTCAAAAAAACCGTGCGCACCCCAGAAGAGGTGGACGCGCTGAAAGTGCCCGATGCCGAGCGTGATTTGGACTATGTCATGAACGCGGTCTCGACCATTCGCCGCGAACTCAACGGCCGCGTGCCGCTCATCGGCTTCTCCGGTAGCCCCTGGACTCTCGCGACCTACATGGTAGAAGGCAGCTCAAGCAAAGACTTCCGCCACGTCAAAACCATGCTTTACGACACGCCGGATGCCATGCACCAGCTGCTCGATAAGCTAGCACACGCGGTAACCGACTACTTGAACGCGCAGATTCGCGCGGGCGCGCAAGCGGTGCAGATTTTCGACACCTGGGGGGGAGCCCTGTCCACCCCGGCCTACCTTGAATTCTCGCTGCGCTATATGGAGCAAATCGTCTCCGGGCTGATTCGCGAGCATGACGGTCGCCGTGTGCCGGTGATTATGTTCACCAAAAACGGCGGCCAGTGGCTGGAGCATATCGCCTGTGCAGGCGCAGACGGCGTAGGGCTAGACTGGTCGACGGAGCTTTCCGACGCCCGTGCCCGCGTGGGGCATAAAGTAGCGCTACAGGGCAACCTTGACCCCAACGTGCTGTTTGCTCGCCCGTCCGCCATTCGCGCCGAAGTCGCACGGATTTTGGAGAGCTACGGCCCCGGTCCCGGTCATGTGTTCAACCTTGGCCACGGCATCAATCAGTTCACCAACCCCGATCACGTCACCGCCTTTATGGACGCGCTGCATGACCTCAGTCCACAGTATCATCGGGAGATCGCGACCCAATGAACCCGTTACCGCATGACGCATGGTTTACCGAAGTCTTTGACCACCATGGCAGCGCCTTTTCGCTCAAAGTGAGCGAAAAGTTGCTCGATTTTCAAAGCCCCTACCAGCATCTTGAAGTGTACGCCACCGACACCTACGGCAACCTGATGGTGCTGGATGGCTGCGTAATGCTGACCGAGCGCGATAATTTCCTCTACCACGAAATGATCGCCCATCCGGCGCTGTTTACTCACCCAGACCCCAAGCGCGTGGTGATTATCGGCGGCGGCGACTGTGGCACGTTAAAAGAGGTGTTACGCCACCCAGGGGTTGAGCACGTCACGCAAATCGACATCGATGAAGAAGTTACCAAAGCCGCCGAGCGTTTCTTCCCGTCGCTGGTGGAAGCCAACGACGACCCGCGCGCCGAGCTTCTCTTCGCCGATGGCGTCAAGTGGGTGGATAACGCGGAAGACGCCAGCATCGATGTGCTGATCATTGATTCCACCGACCCGGTCGGCCCAGCGGAGGGGTTATTTAAAACCGACTTTCTCAAGCGTTGCCACCGCATCCTCGCTCCCGACGGCGTGATGGTGCAACAAAGTGAATCGCCGCTTTACCATAGCGCTACCATCATCCGCGAGCTGCGCCATGATATGCGCGAAGCAGGCTTTAATAGCGTCGCCACACTGCCGTTCCCCCAGCCTGTCTACCCTTCCGGCTGGTGGAGCGTGACGCTTGCCGGTAAAGAGACCGATGTGAATCGCTTTCGCGAAGAGGCTGCCGCAGGCCACGGCATGCCGCTGCAGTACTACACACCTGAAGCGCATCGCGGCGCACTCGTGTTACCCCCCTTTATGCGCAACGCCCTTGCCTAGTCAAGACAGGGGCGCACGCGGCACGCATACGCACCAATAAAGTGCAAAAATTAGCCGCCTGAGGCACGTTTTATCGCAAAACGTGCCTCAATATCGCTGATATTACGTTGAAAACCGCTGAATTTCCCGGCGTATCTTCTTTGGCACATTCCTTGCTAGTTTTTATTGTCATGCATCTGCATGCATAACGACAGTAAACCAAGTAAGGGGAACGACCATGTTGAACAAGAAACACTTATTCCTGCTGGCCTCCACGGGTGCCATTACGTTAGCCGGTGCCACCGCTCAAGCCGACACCTTGGAAGACACCCAGGAAAACGGTGCCGTTCGTTGCGGCGTCAGCGACGGCCTGCCGGGCTTTTCGGCACCGGATGACGATGGCAACTGGCAGGGGCTTGACGTTGACGTCTGCCGCGCCGTCGCTGCCGCCGTACTTGGTGATGCTGACGCGGTAGACTTTATTTCTCTTAACGCTGTTGAGCGCTTCACCGCACTGCAGTCGGGGGAAGTGGATGTTCTTTCACGTAACACCACCTGGACCACCACGCGCGATACCACCCTTGGCCTTAACTTCACCGGCGTTAACTTTTACGACGGCCAAGGCTTTATGGTCGCACGCGACCTGGGCATTACCAGCGTTGATGAACTCGACGGTGCGTCGATTTGTATTCAGTCCGGTACGACCACCGAACTGAACCTGGCCGATTATTTCCGTGCCAACGACATGGAATTCAACCCCATCGTGTTCGATACCTCGGAACAGACCGTGGGTGGCTACCAGGCAGGCCGTTGCGACGTGCTGACCTCTGACACCTCTCAGTTGGCCGCACTGCGTATCCAGCTTGAGAACCCACAAGACTCCGTAATCCTCTCGGATGTCATTTCCAAAGAGCCGCTCGGCCCCGTCGTTCGCCAAGGCGATGACACTTGGTTCAACATTGTCAAATGGTCGCTGTTTGCCATGTTGAATGCCGAAGAATACGGCGTGACCAGCGACAACGCGGAAGAAATGCTGACCTCCGACGATCCTAATATCGCGCGCCTGTTGGGCCAAGACGGTAACTACGGCGAAGGCATGAACCTTGACGCTGACTGGGCTTACAACATTGTCAGCCAGGTGGGTAACTACGCTGAAAGCTTTGACCGCAACGTGGGCATGGACTCCCCGCTGGAAATTGAACGCGGCGTTAACGCGTTGTGGAACGAAGGTGGCTTCCAGTACGCACCGCCGATTCGCTAAGCGTCTCGCTTGACCCTGGCCCGCCGCCCCTTATTTTAAGGGCATAGGCGGGCCATCTGATTGACCTTGTGTATCGCGGAGACGCCACCCATGTCTGTACGACCCGATGCTCGCCCCGTCGGCCAAAAGCCGCCGTTTTGGCGAGACCGCGCGAAGCGCGCGCTTATTTTTCAGCTCATTTTAGTCGCCGCCGTCGTGGCGTTTCTGATCTATATTATCGGCAATACCCAAGCCAACTTGGATGCCCGTGGTATCACCACTGGTTTTGGCTTTTTAAACAACACAGCCGGCTTCGGTATTGGTCAAACGCTAATCGAGTACTCTTCCCAAAGCACCTACGGGCGCACCTTTATCATTGGCTTGCTTAACACCCTGCTGGTCGGTGGGTTGGGGGTATTAGCCGCATCGATTATTGGTTTTATCGTGGGTATCGCACGGCTATCGCCCAACTGGCTGATCTCTAAACTGGCCAACGCGTATATCGAAACGTTTCGTAATATCCCCCTGCTGTTGCAGATTTTCTTCTGGTACTTCGCCGTTCTGCGTACCTTACCCAGCGCCAGAGAAAGCATGGCGTTTGGCGAGGCGATATTTTTGAACGTGCGGGGGCTATATCTTCCCCAACCGCTGTTTGAATCCGGCTTTGGCTTGATTCCCGCCACCTTTGTCGTCGCCATTGTTGCCAGCATCGCACTGGTTGTGTGGAATAAACGACGTCACGAAGCCACTGGCAAGCGCCTGCCGGTTTTCTGGATGTCGCTGGTGCTTATTTTCGGCCTTCCGTTGCTGATCCTGGTGGTCACCGGCGTCCCGGTTACCTGGGAAATGCCGGTACTGCGCGGCTTTAATTTCGGTGGTGGTATCACCATTATTCCCGAATTTTTGGCACTGTGGCTGGCACTGTCCATTTATACCGCCTCCTTCATTGCCGAAATTGTGCGTTCGGGTATTCAGGCGATCCCGCATGGACAAACGGAAGCCGCTCAGGCACTCAGCTTGCCGCGCAAGCTCGTCCTGCGCCTGGTGGTCATTCCCCAGGCCATGCGCGTCATCATTCCGCCGCTCACCAGCCAATACCTAAACCTGATTAAAAACTCCTCACTGGCCACCGCCATCGGTTACCCCGATCTGGTCTCGGTTTTCGCCGGTACCACGCTTAACCAGACCGGTCAGGCCATCGAAGTGATTGCCATGACCATGGCGGTTTATCTGATCATCAGCTTGCTGGTGTCCATGTTCATGAACTGGTTCAACGCTCGCGTTGCGCTGGTGGAACGCTAGGCCGGAGGCGACCCTTATGATTCACAACAAAGACATGATACCCGAGCAGCCGGCCCCCAAAGGCACCATTGGGCCCATTGCGTGGCTACGCGGTAACCTGTTCAACGGCCCGATCAATAGCCTATTCACGCTGTTGGGCCTTTATGTACTCTACCTGCTGCTGGTGCCGACTATTCAATGGGCGTTTATCAATGCCGATTGGGTGGGCGATAGCCGCGAAGACTGTTCCCGGGTGGGTGCCTGCTGGGTGTTCGTCAACGCGCGTTTTTCCCAGTTTATATATGGCCTTTATCCCAGCGAGGAGTACTGGCGCGCCAATATCGTGTTTGCCATGTTCGCCGGCATTATCGCCTGGATGGTGATTCCCCGGCTGCCGTTCAAGCGCTGGGTAACCGTATTTGCCTTGTTAGGTTTCCCGGTCATCGCCTATGTGCTGCTGCACGGCGGCTACTTTGATTTGCCGCAGGTTTCCACTCACCGCTGGGGCGGCTTGATGCTAACGCTGCTGCTGGCCAGTGTCGGGATGATTGGCGCGCTGCCCATCGGCATCGTACTGGCGCTTGGGCGACGCTCCAATATGCCCATTGTCAAAACCTTCTGCGTAATCTTCATCGAGTTCTGGCGCGGTGTTCCGCTCATCACCATCCTGTTTATGGCGTCAGTGATGCTGCCATTATTTTTGCCAACAGAACTGAGTGTTGATCGCCTTATCCGTGCGCTGATCGGCTTGACGCTGTTCCAGAGCGCCTATATGGCAGAGGTGATTCGCGGCGGTTTGCAGGCGATTCCCAAAGGCCAGGATGAAGCAGCGGCCGCGTTGGGGATGACCTACTGGAAACGCATGGGGCTGATCGTCATGCCGCAGGCGCTGAAGATGATGATTCCCGGTATCGTCAACACCTTTATCTCGCTGTTCAAGGACACCACGCTGGTGATGATCATTGGGCTGTTTGATCTGTTGGGTATCGTGCAAGCGGCGCTTTCCGACTCGCGTTGGCTGGGCTTCTCGTTGGAGGGATATGTATTTGCCGCGTTTGTCTTCTGGATTTTCTGTTTCAGCATGTCGCGCTACAGCCAGTACTTAGAGCGCAAACTAAATACCGGTCATAAGCAGTAATGTCGTTTTTGATGCGTTTAAACATCCAGGTTTTGAGTAGGACTTCAACATGACACAAGCAGCCACTAACACCGCCGACCTGATGGTCGAGATGCACAACGTCAATAAGTGGTTCGGCGATTTTCACGTACTGCGAGATATCTATCTTGAGGTCAAGCGCGGCGAGCGTATCGTGGTGTGCGGCCCCTCGGGTTCGGGTAAATCAACGCTGATTCGCTGTATCAACCACCTTGAAGAGCACCAAAAAGGGGACATCGTCGTGGGCGGCGTCCCGCTGACCCAAGACGTGAAGCGTATCGAGCAGATTCGCCGCAGCGTCGGCATGGTGTTTCAGCACTTCAACCTGTTCCCGCATTTATCAGTGCTGGAAAACTGCTGTATCGCACCGATGTGGGTGCAGAAAAAGCCGCGCAAAGAGGCGGAAGAATTGGCCATGCAGTACCTGGAACGGGTGCGTATTGCCGAGCAGGCTACCAAGTACCCAGGGCAGCTTTCTGGCGGCCAACAGCAGCGCGTGGCGATTGCCCGCTCACTGTGCATGCACCCGGACGTCATGCTATTCGACGAACCCACGTCAGCGCTTGACCCTGAGATGATCAAAGAAGTGCTGGACGTGATGGTGGAACTGGCCGAGGAAGGCATGACCATGATCTGTGTGACCCACGAAATGGGTTTCGCCAAGACCGTCGCCGACCGGGTGATCTTTATGGACCAGGGGCAAATCATTGAGGAAAACGCGCCCGAGCCGTTTTTCAACAACCCGCAGTCCGAGCGCACCCAGCTGTTCCTGAGCCAGATTTTGGGGCACTAACGAACGCCTAACGCTGCCAATAGGCCACCACACGGTTACGGCCGCTTTCTTTGGCGATGTAAAGCGCTTGATCCGCTTGGGCGATGGCCATCGACTGGCAGTGGCCGACACTCTCACCCGGCATCATGGTGGCCACGCCCAAGCTGACCGTCATTGGTACGCTCACCTCGCAAGCACTCAGCGTACCGCCGATGCCGGGCAGGGCATCGAGCACAAACGGGTCTTCGGCAATACAGCAACGCAGGCGCTCAGCAAGCTGCAGCACCTGCGTTTCTCCCATCTCACCGACGACCACCGCAAATTCCTCCCCGCCTAAGCGCACTAGGCAGTCATCGGGGCGTAGCTCCCCAACAAGACGCTTGGCCAGGGTTTTCAACAAGGTATCTCCTGCCGGATGACCATAGCGGTCGTTAATGATTTTGAAGTGATCAATATCCAGCAACAATAAATACGGGCGCTGGCACTTTCGGCTTTCCAAAAGTTCGCGAATATAGCGCACCATGCCCCGCCGATTATGCGCGCCGGTGAGCTCGTCAAATTCCGCCTCCGTTTGCGCTTGCACCTCGCCTTGTTTGCGCTGAGAAATATCAATCGCCAAGCCGGCGATGCCCGCAAGCCGCCCGCAGGAGACGTAATGAGCCTCAATCACGAGTTCGTGCCAGCGGGTATTTCCTTGCAGGTCGATCAAGCGCACATCGACACGGCAGCTGCTGTTACACACCCCACAGCATTGGCGCAAAAGGGCCCATAGCGTAAGGCGATCTTCTGTCACGATATGCGCTAAGAGCCGCCGAAGCGGCAGCCGAGCATAATCTTGCGGATAACCCAGGGAAGCTAATAGCCCTGAAGAGCACCAGGTGGCACCACTAGCGGGGTTCACTTCCCAAGCACCGCAGGCGGCGACACGCTGGAGCAGATCGACCTGCCGCTTGCGGCTATTGAGCTGATGGCGGTAGATCGCTGAAGCAATCAGCTCTGCAGCAATGGTTAATGCTTGAAGCCCAGAGCCTTCCCAGGCGATTTCGCGCTCACAGTCATCAAAACCCAGCGTGCCCCACCATTGGCCGTTGACCATGATCGGCACCGTGACCATGGAGCGAATAGCCTGGCTTTCCAGGTTCTCGCGCAGCGGACCGGGGGAGAGTTGCGAGACAATGCAGGCATGAGCATCACCGCGCTGGCGGCGCGTGACCATATCGGCGTACTCAGGATCATCAATCGCCATAGAGAAAAAGCGAAAGCGCTTTTGCGTCAACTGGCGATAGTCGGTCGTGGACGCCCACTCAAACACATAGTCCTGGAGTAGGCCGCTAGGAGATTGCTCAAGCAGCTGAAAAATCCATACGCGACTAACACCCGAGGCCTCACCCAGTTCTTGCAACAACTGATTAACCCCGTTGCTCCAAAAGCGGCGTTGCAATAACGCCGCGCTGCCGGTGGCGAGCGCATTAAGCAAACGCGGCGCATCTGGGGTAAGAGGAACAGGCATCGTCGCACTTCTCAACATTGTTGAACGCCCTGAGCCTAGCACAGCATGGTTAACTTGCATTAGCGACACTCACTTGCATTTGACCAAACCACAAACGCTTGCCATGGTGGAAAGACAAGCAAGCACTCGCGAAAAGAAGGAGGATGCGTACGATGACAACCTATATCGTGGTAGCGGACGCCGCACGAGCGCGTATTTTTACCCGCGACGCTCTAACATTAGAAGAACACGGGAGTTTAGTCCACGCCGAAGGGCGCTTACACGAAGGCGATTTAATCACCGACCGCCGCGGCGGCGATGTCCACGAAACAATGTCCACCACCTCACGCTCCTCCGCCGGTGAAGAAGGCACTGCCTCGCAGCACGAAAACGAGCTCTTCGCCAAAGAGGTCGCCCAACGCCTTTATAGCGCTCGTACCGAAAATCAGATCAGCAAGCTTGTGCTGGTGGCGCCGCCCAAATTTTTGGGTCTTTTGCGCGAAAAACTCGATGGGCCGACGCAAAAGCTCATCATTCATACGCTACCAAAAGACTTAACCAAGTCTTCCCTGAAAGCTATTCAAGACGCTGTTAGCGACCTGCGTTAATACAATAAATCGTTTTTCGCTTACAACTATTCGTTTACAACTATTTACTTACAACTATTCGTTTACAACTAAAGAAGTGCGTATCTCTGCCGATGACAGGAGGATTCGCAAATGCCGCGTGGCACCCGCGCGGCATTTTCTTGTCTCCTGATCTTGAGAGCCACCATGTTTACATCCCTAAGAGTCCGCATTCTGCTCGCTGCTCTAGCGGCGGTCGCTATCGCCCTTATCGTCAATGGCATTGTCAGTTATTCCACGGTAAAGCATCATAATAACGCCCAAGTGAGCCGCAACCTCAACGCGGTCGTCAACGGCAACACGCAGGCGCTTAACGAGTGGTTTAATGCCCGCCGTTCCATGCTTGAAAGCATGGATGAAGCCGCCCGGAGCGACGACCCCAGCGCCGCCCTGCGCCAGCTCACCGCTTCCGGCGATTTTATGGCCACTTATATTGGCTACGCCGATACCGGGGAGACGATCTTTTTTAACGACTGGCAGCCCCCGAGTAACTTTGACCCGCGCGAACGTCCTTGGTATAAGGCCGCCGTTGCCAAGCGCGACACTATCATTACCGCGCCTTACGTAGATGCTCAAACCGGCAATTTGGTCGTCACTTTTGCCCGCCCCTACTACGCCGATGGCGAACTGACGGCGGTGATCGGCGCCGACATCACCATCACTGAGGTCATTGAGATCGTGGCGAATATCGCGCCCACGGATTCAAGCTTCGCCTTCTTGACCACGGCAGACGGCACCTTGGTGGCCCATCCCGATGCGGATCTCACCTTAGAGCGCGCCACCGCGATCAGCGACACCTTGACGCCGGAAAAACTGAGCGCGATAGCCCGCGCCAAACAGCCTACGCCACTAACGCTTCAAGGCAGCGATAAACGCCTACTAGGCGGCAATGTCGGTGGCGATAGCGGCTGGCAGCTGATTGTGGCGCTTGATGAGCACGAAGCCACCGCCGGTCTTCGCGCCATCGCCACCACCACCACCATTACACTGGTGATTGTCGCGGCGTTAACCGCGGTTGTGCTGAGCCTACTGCTCAAGCTGTTGCTACGCCGCTTGCTTTCCGCGCGCGATGCCATGAACAGCATTGCCTCGGGCGAGGGCGACCTGACCCAGCGACTGCCCGAAGACGGCAACGATGAAGTGTCCCAAATCGCCGCGGCGTTTAACCGCTTTGTGGCGCGCATGGAAGCCGTGCTGATCGACGTGCGCCAAAGCAGCGAGGCGGTCAACAACGCCGCCACCGAAATTGCCCACGGCGGCCATGATCTCTCCCGACGTACCGACAACACTGCGTCCAGCCTGCAGCAAACCTCTGCGTCAATGGAAGAGATCACCAGCACCGTTGAGCACACTGCGTCATCAGCGCGAGAGGCAAACACGCTTTCACAGGGCGCCTCTGACGTTGCCGAACGCGGCGGCCAAGCGGTGTCTCAGGTGATTGCCACCATGGACGATATCGCCGAATCCTCGGGCAAAATTGGCGACATCGTCACGCTGATGAACGGCATTGCATTTCAGACCAATTTGCTCGCGCTTAACGCCTCGGTGGAGGCCGCGCGCGCGGGCGAGCACGGCCGTGGGTTCGCCGTTGTCGCCGAGGAAGTGCGCAATCTGGCGAGCCGTTCCAGCGAGGCCGCCAACGACATCAAGAGCCTGGTCGAAACCTCGCAAGGTAAGGTGGAAAATGGCACCAAGTTAGTGCAAAACGCGGGCGCGACCATGGACGAAATCGTCAGCCATATTGCGCGGGTCACGGAAGTGCTTCGAGAGATCACCTCGGCCGCCGGTGAACAAAGCGATGGCATCAGCCAAGTCAACGTCGCCGTGGCCGAGCTTGATCGCATGACCCAAGAAAATGCCGCCATGGTCGAAGAGTCCACCACCGCCGCTGAACAGCTGCGCGAACAGGCGGATCACCTCACCAGCGTGATTAGCCGCTTTAAGCTCTCATCGGCCCCTTCAACAACGCCCGCACTCGGCGCTCCGCGCAAACGCGACTGCCGCTGACTCTTGTCACTGACGTGTTCATGGCTAGGGAATCGGCGGCAGCGTAATATCATCGCTGCGCTTGGCGCCGGCGGTCATCTCACGGCACAGGCGCAAGAACTCGCGCACCCCGGTGGTGAGGTACTTGTGCCGGTGCCAGATAAAGGTGAACTGGCGCTTTAAATCGAGCTCCGGCGTGAGGAGCGGTACCAAGCTCCCGCGCCGGAACGCATCGCGCAGGGCCAGCCGCGAAATACAGCCAATTCCCAGTCCGGATTCCACCGCCCGCTTAATGCCTTCGGTGTGCTCAAGCTCTAGCAGGGTATTAAAACGCCCGCGTCGGTGGCGGGCGGCCTGCTCTAGGGTTAGCCGCGTGCCGGACCCCTCCTCGCGCATGATCCAGTCTTCGCGCAAAAGCTCATCCAGTTCCAGGTGCTCACGCCCGGCAAGCCGGTGACGTGGCGAGCAAAACACGCACAGCTCATCTTCCACCCACGGCTGGCTAATAATCCGCTCGTCGTCACATAACCCTTCGATCAGCCCAACATCCAGCGTGTGCTGGCGCACTCCTTCGATAATATGCCGCGTATTGCGCACCGCTAAACGCGCCCGGCTACCGGGGTGGCGCTGCATAAAATCACTGATCAATAGCGTGGCCAGGTAGTTGCCGATGGTCAGCGTGGCGCCCACGTCCAGCGTGCCAACCCCCTGCTGGCCGCGCAATAGTTCCTCGACCTCCTCGGCACGGTCCAAAAGCGCCACCGCCTTGGGGAGCAACTGAAACCCCAGCGCATTGAGCTTTAACCGCTTGCCCAAACGGTCAAGCAGCAAGCAATCAAACTGGCGCTCCAGCTCAGCCAGTGCCGTGCTCGCGGCGGATTGCGAGAGTGACAACGTTTTTGCCGCATGGGAGACGCTTTCGTGTTGTGCCACCGCGACGAAGACTTCCAACTGACGCAGGGTAAAGTGCATAAAAACTGACCTATATCTATATACTAGATAAACGTTATCAATATAATTCGCTTAACAGATATACCACGCTTTTTTTAGACTTGGTAGAAACACTTAATCTATTTCTTATTCTTTTTCAGCATATAAAGCCGGTGCGTTAACACGTGTAGCGCTGGTTAGCCTACATAACGGGTATATTAGGAGCCATTATGAGCAAATTTGCCTTGGAAGAAGTGCTCAGTGTTCATCACTGGAATGACTCGCTGTTCAGCTTTCGCACCACGCGCGAGCGCAGCCTGCGCTTTAAAAACGGTCAATTTGTGATGATTGGTCTGGAAGTCAACGGCAAGCCCTTGATGCGCGCCTACTCCATCGCCAGCCCTAACTACGAAGACCATTTAGAGTTTTTCAGCATCAAGGTGCCGGATGGCCCGCTCACCTCACGGCTGCAGCATTTAAAAGTGGGTGATCAAATCATGGTCAGCCGCAAACCCACCGGCACATTGGTGACCGACGATCTCCTGCCGGGGCGTAATCTCTACATGCTTTCCACGGGCACGGGCTTGGCGCCCTTTTTAAGCCTGATCCAAGACCCGGAAGTTTACGAGCGCTTTGAAAACGTGGTGCTGGTTCACGGCGTGCGCCACGTCTCCGAGCTGGCCTACGATGACTTCATTACCCAAGAGCTTCCGGCGCATGAGTACCTGGGCGACGATATCGCCGAGAAACTCGTTTACTACCCCACGGTCACGCGTGAAGATTTTCACACCATGGGGCGTCTCACCGATCACATTCGGACCGGCAAGCTGTTTGAAGACACCGACCTTCCGCCCATCGACCCGCGCCAAGACCGCGCGATGATCTGCGGCAGCCCCTCCATGCTCGACGACACCAGCGCCTTGCTGGATGAGCTGGGCCTGAATATCTCACCACGCATGGGTGAGCCGGGCGACTACGTCATCGAACGCGCGTTCGTGGAAAAATAGTGTAAGTGGAAAAATAGAGTAAGAGGAAAAACAGAACCATCTGCTCTTCGATAGGCTCAGAGCGAACGGTTTCGTCGGTCTTACTTACGCGCAACCTGTTGCCGGTCATCCTGAGCTTGTCGAGTTGCCGGTCATCCTGAGCTTGTCGAAGGACAACCGGCCACCCCTCCTACACCGCGTCTTTGCCCGTTTCACCGGTACGAATACGGATTACCTGCTCAAGCGGCATGACAAAGATTTTGCCGTCGCCGATCTTGCCGGTATTGGCCACTTGGGTAATGGCATCAATCACCTGTTCGGCCATGTCGTCATCCACGGCCACTTCCAGCTTTACCTTGGGCAGAAAGTCCACCACGTACTCGGCGCCACGGTAGAGCTCGGTGTGCCCTTTTTGGCGGCCGAAGCCTTTCACTTCCGTCACGGTAATACCCTGCACACCGATATCGGAGAGCGATTCGCGCACGTCATCAAGCTTGAACGGCTTGATAATGGCAGAAATCAGTTTCATGGAAGATGTCCTCTAGCGCTTGTGAGTCACACGTTAACGTTAACCCGCCAAGCATACACCGCTATCGCGCAAGAATAAAAAAGCCTCCCCGAAGGGAGGCCAAGAGGAGCACGCCAGCTCACTTAATAAGCATCGCTTATTTATTCGCGACGCTAAACTCGGGGTAGGCTTCCATACCGCACTCGGTAAGGTCGACACCTTCATACTCTTCTTCTTCGGTCACACGAATTCCCATGATCGCCTTGAGAATCAGCCATACCACAAGACTGGCAATAAAGACCCAGGCGAAGATACCCACGATACCGATAAGCTGCGGGCCGAACGATGCACCATCATTATTTAATGGCACGGCCAACACGCCCCAGATACCCACCACACCGTGAACGGAGATGGCACCGACCGGGTCGTCCAGTTTAGCTTTATCCAGCGTGACGATGGCGGCAACCACAATCAGACCACCAATCGCGCCAATAATCGTCGCACCCAACGCTGAAGGCGACAGCGGGTCAGCCGTAATGGCGACCAGGCCAGCCAGCGCGCCGTTAAGCGCCATGGTGAGGTCCGCTTTACGGAACCACAGCTTGGCAAGGATCAGCGCGGCGATCACACCACCTGCAGCCGCAGCGTTGGTATTCACGAACACCTGGGCAACATTGTTGGCGGAATCGACCGCAGCCAACTTCAATTCAGAGCCGCCGTTAAAGCCGAACCAGCCCATCCACAGGATGAAGGTACCCAGCGTGGCCAGCGGCATATTGGCGCCGGGAATCGCATGGATAGAACCGTCTTTGCCGTACTTGCCCTTACGCGGACCCAGTACGATAACGCCTGCCAACGCGGCGGCGGCACCGGCCATGTGGACAATGCCCGAACCGGCGTAGTCAGAATAGCCGACTTCGGCCAACCAGCCGCCGCCCCAGGTCCAGTAACCGGAAACAGGATAGATCACCGCGGTCATGACCACGGCGAAGGCCAGGAAGGCCCACAGTTTCATGCGTTCAGCGACAGCACCCGAGACGATCGACATCGCGGTTGCCACAAACACAACCTGGAAGAAGAAGTCGGAGCGCATGGAGTAATATGGCGCGTCATCCCCGCCTGCGGTGACTGCATCCACGCTGTTCTCAGCGCCGATCAGGAAGCCCAGGTTGGGCAGGAAGCCACCGGCGTTGCCGGAATACATGATGTAGTAACCCACCAGCAGATACATGGTGCAGGCAATCGCAAACAGCGCAATATTCTTGGTAAGAATTTCGGCGGTGTTTTTGGAACGCACCAAGCCAGCTTCAAGCATCGAGAAGCCAGCGGCCATCCACATTACCAACACACCGCAAATCAAAAAGTAAAACGTATCGAGCGCGTAGCTCAGATCAGTCAACTCATTCATTGTAAGTTCCCCGTTGAACTAAAAAATGATCCGTAAAGCCAGGTTTAAACGGCGTCCGCACCGCGCTCACCCGTCCGAATCCGGATAACGTCTTCAAGCGGCGTAACAAACACCTTGCCGTCGCCGATTTTGCCGCTGTTGGCCGCGCTGCAGATCGCATCGAGCACCGTCTCCAAGCGCGAGTCATCGACAGCGACTTCCACTTTGACTTTGGGCAAGAAATCGACCACGTATTCAGCACCGCGATACAGCTCGGTATGGCCTTTCTGGCGGCCAAAGCCTTTTACCTCGGTGACGGTAATGCCTTGAACACCGTTGTCGGCCAGTGCTTCACGCACGTCGTCGAGCTTGAACGGCTTGATGATGGCGGTGATGAGTTTCATCCCGTATCCCCCTTGCATGGTTAACAAGTGCTGGTAAAAGCAGCATGACTGCATATACCAGGTGCTTGCTTTACCTAATGCGCATTGCGTGCCAAATATAAAAAAAACGTTAAAAACCAAAAATATAAAATCAAAAAATCATACCAAGCCAGCATCAAAAAACACCGCGGCGCGCCACACGTTTGCCTCGCGCACCAAAAAAGCGCAACGCCTTAGCCATCCTGCATCATTACAATGCAACGAATTTCACCCGATAAATTTGCCCAATTCACCGCCCGACACATGCGCGAAAGCCCTGGGTTGCGTATCCTTACGGAAGTGATTGACCATTGAGAAAGGAGAGAGCCATGATGCCTCACGACCGTATCAGCCAGCTGGCGCAACAAATCGGCGACCGTCTGCAGAACGCCTCGCAAGCGCCTGACGATATTCAAAAAGGGGTGCAGCAAGTCGTGCGCGGCGCCTTTGACCGTTTGGAGCTGGTATCCCGAGAAGATTTCGACATCTTGATGGACGTACTGCAGCGCACCCGTTCTCGCGTCGAAGCGCTAGAGGGCCAAGTTGCCGCCCTTGAAACCGCGATTGTTGCCAAGGAAGAGGGCGTAAATGCGCCGGCTCCAAGCGAGCACGATACCGCCGAAAGTAGCCCGGAAAGTCCGCGCGACGAAGAACCCGGTTCTGAAAAAACGTAACGGAGTGCCTATAACCCTATACACATGCTTATTACAGGGAATCTGTTAGCTCGGTAGGTTCATTACGCGAGGGAGCGCACGTCATGACATTAGCCATTGTCGCCACCCGGGCAGGGCTTGGGTTGGAAGCACCGCCGGTGCATGTGGAAGTCCATCTAGCCAACGGTTTGCCGGGGCTGACGCTTGTTGGCTTACCCGAAGCCGCCGTTAAAGAGAGCCGCGAGCGCGTGCGCAGCGCGCTGGTCAACGCCGGCTTTGATTTCCCCAACACTCGGCGTATCACTTTAAACCTTGCCCCGGCCGATTTGCCCAAAGAGGGCGGCCGTTTTGACCTGCCCATTGCGCTGGGCATTCTCGCCGCCTCGGGCCAAATCCCCGTTGAAGCCTTGGAAGGCATCGAGTGTGCCGGGGAGTTAGCGCTGGATGGCAAACTGCGCGCCGTGCCCGGCGTATTGCCCTTCGCACTCGCCACCAAAGCCGCCGGACGCGCGCTGATTGTGCCCCGCGCTTGCGCCGATGAAGCAGCGCTCGCGGGGGCGTCGCTCACCGTGCTGCCCGCCGATTCGCTGTGGGAGGTGGTTTCGCACCTGCTGGATCAAGAACGCATTGCCCCGCACCAGCTGAGTGTGCCTCCCGCCGCCAAAGTCCCAATGGCCGACCTCGCTGACGTACGCGGCCAGCAGCAGGCGCGCCGCGCGCTGGAGGTCGCCGCCGCCGGCGGTCATAACCTGCTTTTCGCCGGGCCACCCGGCACCGGCAAGACCATGCTGGCGAGCCGCCTGCCCGGGATTCTGCCGCCGCTGTCTGAAGAAGATGCCCTGGCCGTGGCTGCCGTGCGTTCAGTGTGCGGGCTATCGCTTGACGAGCACTGGGGGCAGCGGCCGTTTAGGCAACCCCATCACAGCGCCAGCGCCGCCGCGCTGGTGGGCGGCGGCTCAAAACCGAAACCCGGCGAAATCTCGCTCGCGCACAAAGGCGTGCTGTTCTTGGATGAACTGCCGGAGTTTTCCCGCCACGTACTAGAAGTGTTACGCCAGCCGCTGGAAACCGGTGAAATTCACCTCGCCCGCGCCAGCCACGAACGGCGTTTTCCCGCCCAATTTCAGTTGGTAGCGGCAATGAACCCATGCCCTTGCGGGCATTTGGGTGACCCCCGCCAACGCTGCCAATGCACCGCCACGCAAATTCAGCGCTACCAGGCGCGACTTTCCGGCCCATTACTGGATCGCATCGACCTACAAGTGGAAGTACCGGCGCTGCCGCCAGAGCAGCTGACGGCACAAACCGAGGGCGAATCTTCGGCGGCGGTACGCCAACGCGTCATTGCCGCCCGCGAGCGGCAGATGACCCGCGGCGCCCTCAACAGCGAGCTCAGCGGTAAGGCCCTGGAAGCGGCCTGCGCGCTGGATGATGCGGAGCGCGCTTGGCTCGCCGGGGTGCTGGAAAAACTCAAGCTTTCCGCCCGCGCCTACCATCGGGTGCTGCGCGTCGCGCTCACCCTCGCGGATTTGCAGGGTGAACCCAAACCTAGCCAGCCGCACTTGATCGAAGCCATCGGCTACCGCCAGTTGGATCGGCTATTGAAAGGGGGATAATCTTATCTGAAGAGTTTATGCAGCCGATGGGGTTGAGCAAAAACGCATTAGCAAAACAGATGGGGGTGCCACCCTCCTAAGCACCGGATAAACCGTCGACAAAATCATCAATCGCGACAAATAGCTCCCCACGAATAGACTCGGTTTCATTGACCAGATGATGGCGCGCCTCAGGATGGCGGTGAATTTCAGCGTGGGGAAATTTCTTTGCCAGAACCTGCAAGTTCCACGCCCAATCGACGGTGAGGTCCTGTTCGCCTTGCAGGATAAGCGTCGGCACGGAGACCGGCTCTAGCGCCAACAGCTGCGGCATCCAACGGCGCATGGCGCTGATCCACGCCACACTGAGCTTGTCGGGCTGAAGCGGATCGTGATCGCGTAAAAAGTCGGTAAAAGCCTCATCGTTAGAGTTAACCCGGTGCTTGCGCGGGATTTCCTTAACAAACGGGCTAGCAATCCAATGCAGCCAACTGGATTGATGCCAGCCCCAAGGCCGCACCAGCGGCGCCAATAGCACCAGCCCCGCCCACGGTGAAGGCTCCCCCTGGCTTAACGCATGGGTCGCCAAAATGGCCGCACCGGTGCTCTGCCCCACCCCTAACCACGGCGTTGGCGCCAGATTTTCATCGCACAAGTGGGTTTGTAGCGCCGTTAAGCAGTGCTGGTAGTCAGCGAAATCGTCGATTGAGGCGCGTGCCCCACTCGAAAGCCCATGGCCCGGCAAATCCCACAACACCACCCGCCAATGCTTGGCCAGCAAACACTCCAGTAAATGGCGATAGAGCCCCAAGTGGTCAAAATAGCCGTGTACCACAAACGCCGTACCGCACGGTTCGGGCGGGCTCCACACCTGACACCAAAGCGAAAAGCGCCCGGTATCCAGAAAGCCCGCGTGCACGTCACGGGTATCGCTCAACAGCGCACTTAGCCCGTAATGGCAAAAGTAACCTTCCAGCGCTTGCGCCAAAGCCCCGCCGGGCTGCAACCGAGCTAACGTCGCCTCCCCCGGCACGCGGCGAAATAGGGCTTCAAGGTGATGAAAGTCGTGCACGTTCACGTGTTCTTCTGCTCCCACGGCTTTTTTTGACAACGCTGTCTGCCTTTCTGGGGTCAAATCCTATCTTTTGGTCGAGCATCGTGGCGCTTTACCGTCTATGCTGTTTACATGCCACCACATATGTGGAATTATTTTCCATAAATCATTTTACCGCACTAAGTTGGCTCTAACGAATCAACTTAACGCCCTCAACAGGAGAATTTTCGATGAGCGAGCGTATCACGCGCCACCGTTTACAAGTGGCAACCGATCTAGACCGTTTTATCAACGAGCAAGCATTGCCGGGCACTGGTGTCGATCAAGACGCTTTTTGGGCCGGCGTGGATGCTCTGTTTCACGATTTGACCCCGAAAAATCAGCAATTACTTGAAGAACGCGACGCGCTACAAGCGAAGCTCGACACCTGGC
The DNA here is from genome assembly GCF_031451755.1 of Vreelandella vilamensis. NCBI lineage: Bacteria > Pseudomonadati > Pseudomonadota > Gammaproteobacteria > Oceanospirillales > Halomonadaceae > Vreelandella > Vreelandella vilamensis. Next base: position 50,216 of record NZ_JARWAN010000014.1, read on the forward strand.
ATCGCGAAAACCCCGGCCCGGTGAAAGACATGCCGACCTATCGCGGCTTTTTAAAAGATATCGGTTATCTCACGAATGCCCCCGCCAACGTCAAGGCCACCACGGCCAATGTTGATCGGGAGATTGCCGTGCAAGCCGGTCCGCAGTTGGTGGTACCGGTGAGCAATGCCCGCTACGCCTTGAATGCCGCGAACTCGCGCTGGGGTAGCCTCTACGACGCACTCTACGGCACCGATGCCATTTCTGAAGAAAACGGTGCGGAGAAGGGCTCAAGCTTCAACCCCAAGCGCGGCGAAAAAGTCATCGCCTACGCCCGTGGCGTGCTCGACCGGGCCGCCCCCCTGGCGACGGGTTCGCACCGTGACTCGGTGAAATACGCCATTCGCGACGAGCACTTGATCGTGACGCTGGAAGGCGGCCGCGAAACCGGCCTGAAAGACCCGGATAAGCTGATTGGCTTTACCGGCGCGATGGCCAAGCCTGATACTATTTTGCTGGCCAACAACGGCCTGCACGTTGAGATTCAGATCGACGCGGAACACTCAATCGGCAAGACCGACCCAGCCCATGTGAAAGACGTTGTCGTCGAAGCGGCGTTGACCACCATCATGGACTGCGAAGACTCCGTCGCCGCGGTAGACTCAGAAGACAAAGTAGGGGTTTACACCAACTGGCTCGGCCTGATGAAGGGCGACCTGGAAGAGAACATCGAGAAAGGCGATAAAACCTTCAAGCGTCAACTCAACGCTGACCGCACCTGGCAAACCACCGATGGCAGCAGCGTGACCCTTCCCGGCCGTTCGCTGATGTTCGTGCGTAACGTGGGCCATTTGATGACCACGCCGGCGATTCTGGATGAAAACGGCAACGAGCTGCCGGAAGGCCTGCTGGATGCGGTCATGACCTCGCTGATCGCCCTGCACGACCTTAAGAAAGACGCCGACCAACCGCGAAACTCGCGCACTGGCTCGGTGTACATCGTCAAACCCAAGATGCACGGCCCCAAAGAAGTCGCTTTCTCCAACGAGATCTTTAACCGCGTGGAAGACATCCTCGGCATGAGCCGCGACACCCTAAAAATGGGCATCATGGACGAAGAGCGCCGTACCACCGTCAATCTTAAGGCGTGTATTAATGAGGCCGCCTCGCGCGTGGTCTTCATCAACACCGGCTTTCTGGACCGTACTGGCGACGAAATGCACACCGCCATGGAAGCGGGTCCGATGGTGCGCAAAGGCGATATGAAAAGCGCCGCGTGGATTCAGTCTTACGAGAAGAATAACGTCCAAGTTGGCCTCGCCTGTGGCCTACGTGGGCGCGCGCAAATCGGCAAAGGCATGTGGGCGATGCCCGATTTGATGCACAACATGCTGGAGCAGAAAATCGGCCACCCGAAAGCCGGTGCCAACACCGCGTGGGTGCCCTCGCCCACCGCCGCGGCCCTGCACGCGCTGCATTACCATCAGGTCAACGTCACCGACGTTCAGCGTGAACTGGAAGGCTTGGGCGAGCCAGACTACCTTGATGACCTGCTCACCGTGCCGGTCGCAGAAAACACCAACTGGTCAGATGACGAGATTCAGCAAGAGTTGGATAACAACTGCCAGGGCATTCTGGGCTATGTTGTGCGCTGGGTAGAGCACGGCGTAGGCTGCTCTAAGGTGCCGGATATCCACAACGTCGCCTTGATGGAAGACCGCGCCACGCTGCGTATTTCCAGCCAGCATATCGCTAACTGGCTGCATCACGGCATCGTCGATGCGCCACGCGTCGAAGAAACCTTAAAGCGTATGGCCAAAGTCGTCGATGAGCAGAACGCCGGTGACCCGAACTACACCGCCATGAGCGCTCATTTTGACGACTCTACGGCGTTTAAGGCCGCGTCGGATCTGATCTTCAAAGGCCGCGTACAGCCATCCGGCTACACCGAGCCGCTGCTGCACGAATGGCGCCAGGTCCACAAAGCGAAGTAAGCGCCAAGTCTACACACGACAAATCTACACATTAGACGATAGTCGCTATGCACCCCTTAAGGTCTCGCACCTTAAGGGGTTTTTGTTTAGCTTAGGGCAGCATTAACGTTTACGTTCAGGTAAGCAAAAGAACAATGGAAGGAAACACTATGACCGTCATGACCGTCGAACAGATCGAGCACTTCCTCGATGACGTCTTCCCCCAGCACATGGGCAAGATCGAAAGCGTGGGGGACATGCGCGCCACCATGCGGCTCACCATCGGCCATGAGCATTTGCGCCCTGGCCCGCGCGTCTCAGGTCCTACCATGATGGGCTTTGCCGATGTCGCGCTTTATGTCGCGATCCTGGCCCAGATTGGCCCCGAGCCAATGGCGGTGACCAGCGATTTGAATTGCCACTTTCTACGCGCCGCCTCGGGTGAGCACGACATCATCGCCCACGCCAAGCTGATCAAACTGGGACGCCGCCTCGCGGTAGGCGAAGTGCTGATTGTCTCCGCCGCCGACGAAACCAAGCCCGTGATCCATGTCACGGCAAGCTACGTACTACCAGATAAAGCATAGTTTTATAAAGCACAGTTGCGTAGAGCATAGTTGTGTAAAAAATAGCTGTATAAAACATAGCTGCGTTAGTGTTGGCGCAGCGCCACCACGCCCAACCCCAGCCAACCTGCGATCAATAGCATGCCACCGAGTGGCGTCACTAATCCCAGGTTGAGCCCTGCTAGCGCCATGAGATAAAGCGAGCCGGAAAAACACGTCATACCCAACGCCCAAAGCGCCATCACCCAGCGCAGCCCGGCAAGCGGGGTGACGCTTTGCCATACCAAAAGCGCCATTATCGCGAGCGTATGCCACGCCTGATAGCGCACACCGGTTTCAACCGCGCTGACGAATTTCGCGCTGACACGCGCGTCCAGGCCATGAGCGGCGTAAGCGCCTAGCGCGACGGTTAGCGCACCGGAGAGCGCCACGCCGACCCACGCCCACTGATTCACTTGCTGCACCGATTACCTCCTGCGACGTTTTGTGCTGTTTTATGGCTGTTTGCTTGCGTTGAAACGGCTACAATGGCGCCCCATCTATTAAGGGATGCATGCACCCGCCAACTCGGGCCGAACGCCATGTCTCAAATTCAGATTCGCCTTAATGGCGAGCCGTACACACTCGAAAGCACCCTCGACACCTCTGTCTCTGCCGCTGACTTGGTCGAACAGTTAGGGCTTAGCGGGCGGCGTATCGCGGTGGAAATCAACGAAACCATTGTGCCCAAAAGCCAGCTTGCCGACACGCGCCTGGCCGAGGGTGACCAGGTCGAAATCGTCCACGCCATTGGCGGCGGTTAATCGCTTTTCAAGGGCTAGCCTCAAGGAGTTCACCATGACCCAGCTCACCGATACACCGCTTGCCATTGCTGGCCGCGAGTTCAACTCTCGCCTGCTCGTTGGCACCGGCAAGTATAAAGACTTCGATGAAGCCGGCGCGGCGATTGCCGAAAGCGGCGCCGAAATCGTTACCTTTGCCGTGCGCCGCACTAACCTTGGGCAAGAGGCCGACGCCCCCAGCCTACTAGACGCGGTATCCCCTGAGCGCTACACGCTTTTGCCCAACACCGCCGGCTGCTACACCGCTAAAGACGCCGTGCGCACCTGCCGCTTGGCGCGCGAGCTGCTTGACGGCCATAACTTGGTCAAACTGGAAGTGCTCGGCGATGACGCCACCCTTTACCCCAACGTGATCGAAACCTTGAAAGCCGCAGAAACGCTGCTCGCCGATGGCTTCGATGTCATGGTGTACACCAGCGACGATCCTATTGTGGCACGCGAACTGGAAGCCATGGGCTGCTGCGCCATCATGCCGCTGGGCTCGCTGATCGGCTCCGGTCATGGTATCCAAAACCCGTATAACGTGCGCTTGATTGTGGAGCAAAGCCAGGTGCCCGTACTGGTGGATGCTGGCATCGGCACCGCCTCGGACGCCGCCATGGCGATGGAGTTAGGCTGCGACGGCGTGCTGCTCAATAGCGCCATTGCTCACGCCCGCGAGCCTTTGCGCATGGCGCGCGCCATGAAACGTGCCGTTGAAGGGGGGCGCGATGCCTATTTGGCCGGGCGTATGCCGTGGCGCCAACACGCTGACCCGTCTTCCCCTTTTGCTGGCCGCATTAACGGCTGACACCCGATGCCATCGCAAAGACTCATCACAACAACTCATCACAGCGATTCACCACAGAGACACCATGACCGACACGACTGAGCCGACGACCGGCCCCGAAAACGCTGAGGCGCCGCTGCACCGTCGCGGAATCAAAAGCTATGTGATTCGCGCTGGCCGTATGACCCAGGCACAAACCCGCGGCTTGGAAGAGGTATGGCCGCGCTTGGGGCTTACCCTTGCCGACGGCCAGCAAGATCTCGATACGCTGTTTGGGCGGCGGGCGCCGCGCGTGTTAGAGATCGGCTTTGGCATGGGGCAATCGCTGATTGAGCAAGCCCAGACACACCCCGACACCGACTTTATCGGCATCGAGGTGCATGCGCCCGGCGTAGGCAAACTGTTAGATGAAGCGGACAAGCGCGGGCTAACCAATCTGCGCGTTTACCGCGAAGATGCGCTCGCCGTGCTAGAGCAGTGCATCCCGGAAGGCAGCCTGGATACGCTGCAGCTGTTCTTCCCCGACCCATGGCCGAAGAAAAAGCACCACAAACGGCGCATCGTGCAACCCGCCTTCGTTGAGCTGATCCGCACACGTTTAACGCCTGGCGGCACCTTCCATTTGGCCACCGATTGGGAAGCCTACGCCGAGTGGATGGCTGAGGTGATGGAGCCCGCGCCAGGCTTTACCAACACGGCCACAGCCGACACCGCACCTTTTGTTCCACGTCCCGAATTCCGCCCGCTGACCAAGTTTGAAGCACGCGGCGAAAAACTCGGTCACGGTGTGTGGGATTTAATTTACCGCCGTGAAGCCTAAACTGCCTAAAGCGCTTGAATAAAACGGCCTATTCAAACGCCGTAAGGGCAAAACTCTCGCTATCGATCACCTCAGCGTACCACGCTTGCAAGGCAGGAAAACGGTTTTCCCAATCAAATGCCGGCAAGCGAAAACTCAGGTACGCCAGGGCCACCGCCACCGCAATCCCGCCCAAGGTGCGCTCGGTTTGCGGCGCCTCAGTGGCAGAGTGCGTGTTCAGCATGGCAAGAGTGCGCTCAATGGCACTCACGCGGCGCATACCCAGCACACTGGTATCGGCTTCGCTGCCTTGGTGCTTACGCGCGATGACAGTCTGAAAGGCTGCCTCCATTAGCCCTTGACCAAATCCCGCAAGCGAGAGCACCACCTCCTGTTGATCTTGCGGCACAAGCGGCACATCTTCGCTGAGGCTGTCCAGGTAGTGGGCAATCAAAAGCGACTCGGTCAGCACCTGGCCGTCTTCTGTCACCAGCGCCGGTATGCGACTGAGCGGGTTAATATCCACAAGGTCGCTGTCGGCGGCCCAAGGGTCGCACCAGCGTAGCTCGGTCTGTTCAATTAAGCGGGTTTCATGCAAGCACACGTGTACCACGCGCGCGTAGGGCGATGACGTATTGAGATAAAGCGTGAGAGAAGGCTGCATGATGGTTTCCTTGTGCAAGAGGGAACTCATAGCATGCAAGGCAGCCGGGGAAAGTGCAATTTGCACCATCTATTACGACGGTAAAAAAAGAAAGCCGCCCGAGTGGGGCGGCAAAAAGACCGTGACTAGCAATGAGAGGGAGAAACCATGGCAGGAAACTGGCGGTTTCTGCCTTGGCTGTGGCGCCTCATCCAACGCCACAATCACAATATAATCATTCTCATTTAGTCCGTCAATACTAATGCGAATATTTTTTATTTACTTTCTTCTACCCAATGAGTTGCAACCAAAGCGGCAAGGTTAGCATGGCGATAAGCGTTTGACCGGTGATAATGGCCGCCATTAGCTCAGCATCACCGCCGAGCTGGCGTGACAAAATATACGCCGAGGTCGCCGTAGGGAGGGCAGCAAACAACAGGGCCACGTCACGCGTCACGCTATCCAAGCCCAAAATCCACGCCAGGGCTAATACCAGCGCAGGCAGCAGCGCAAGCTTCACACTATTGGTGGCCAGCACGCCGCGATCAAGACGCAAAAGCGCGGCGGGGCGCAGCGCCACACCCACCGCGACCAGCCCCAACGGCAGTGCGGCGCGGCCCAAAAGCGAGACGCCATCTTCGCTCCAGCCGGGTAACCCAATGCCTGAAAGGTTCAAGCCAATGCCTACCAGGCAGCCAAGAATCAGCGGATTTTTCACCAGCGCGGCGATACTTTTGCCCAGGCTCCCCCGCCCTAGCGTGCCCGCGGCGACAAAGCTTGCCACGCACATCACGTTAACCACCGGCACCATCAGCGCCACCGCCACGGCCGCCGTGGTCGCCCCGGCACTGCCATGCAGCGCCGCTGCCCCCGCCACACCGACGTAGGTATTAAAGCGAATAGCGCCTTGAAAAACCGAGGTAAACGCCGCGGAATCCAGCCCCAGCCAACCGCGCACGCACCAAAGTAACAGCGCAAACACGCTTATCGCCCCCAGCAACACTACCGCCAAGCGGGCAACGGGCACCTCCGACACATCTGCCGTTGCCAGCGTCGCCACCAACATCGCTGGAAACAGAACAAAATAAATCACTCGCTCCATTTGCGCCCAAAATTCAGCACTCGGCCAGCGCCGATACCCCAACACCGCGCCAAATAGAATCAGCAAAAATAACGGCCCTAACGCGCCGGTTATGCTTTGATCTGCAACCCCTTGCATTGCATCTCCTCACCTGCGACATCCCAGCACAGGGACATCGGCGGATTTGCTGTTAAAGTACGCGTATAAAGTAGCTTGCCACCACCTAACGGCTTGTGTCGCGATGATTTTGCCATGAAACCAACGTCAGAACCCGCCAATGCCGCTCGACTTCCCTTGCTAAAGGGGCTTATCTTGGTTACCGGCCTCGCTCTGGCGGCGCTTAGCTGGTATGCCCTTACCCACTGGCTGCGCGACGAGGCGAATATTACCTGGTATCCACCCACCCCTGGCTGTGATTTGCACAGTGCTCCCTGCTTGGCCACGCTGGGAGACAAGGGTCAGCTGCGCTTTGCGGTTGACGTAGACGGACGCATTGAAGCATTGGAGATTTTGCCGCTTAATGTCACCGTTGACGGCGTTGAGGCAAACACGGTGAAAGTCGACTTTATCGGCCGTGATATGGACATGGGGCTGCACCGCTTTACGCTAGACGCCACAGGCAACGGGCATTTTTACGGCCAGGGGCAAGTGAGTATTTGTACCCAAGCTGTTATGCCGTGGCGCGCGCGGGTTATTGTCGACACGCCTGACGGCCGAATCGGCAGTTGGTTTGATTTTGATGTCCTGAGGAGCTAATACCATGGCCAACTCTCGTTTTGGCGCTAACAAAACGCCCCCTAAAAACGACGTTTCTAACAATAGAGCATCAAAAAGCGCGCCCCTCTGGTTAGGTAGCGCGCTTTTTTTGCTGCTTGTGTTTGTTGGCGCATTGGGCCTTTATCGCTACATGGTAGCGCCCGACCAAAGCGGCGAGCCTATCGGCGGACCCATTGAGCTCCCCTCGACACAAGGTGATTTCTCGCTCACACAGCTTGGAGAAGACCAGTTCGCGGTGGTGTCGTTTGGCTACACCTACTGCCCGGATGTGTGCCCCATGAACCAGGCGGTCAAAAAGCAGGCTCTCGCGCAGCTAACACCCGAACAGCGCGAACGCGTGGTACCGTTAATGATCTCGGTTGATCCCGAGCGCGATAGTATTGAGCGCTTGCGCGAATACACCGGCTTTTTTGGCGAACAGTTTATCGGCGCGACCGGCAGCCAAGCACAGCTAGAAGAGCTTGCCGAACGCTACGGGGTCATTTGGCGCCGTGTCGAGGCCAAGGACTCCGCCATGGAATACACCATTGACCACAGCGCGTCGCTCTATGTGGTCAACCGCGAGGGCGACATCGTCCAGCGCGTGCTGTATTCACCTACCGCCGACGCGTTAACGAACACCTTAAAAACACACTTAGATGGCTAGACGCCTAACCTAACAAGGTAATGACAGAGCGCTAGCGCTCAGGCAACGATGACGCCTGTAGACGCGCCAGCATTGCCATTAAGGCGCTCACCTGCTCACCTTCACGGGTATCGTGTAATGGACTGAGCTGCCAAGTGCTTTCAGCAAAACCCCACCAATCCCAACAGCCTTGCGGGTTGGCTAAACTGCTTTCCGCCTGAGGATAAAGCACAATTTGCTGATGCTGATCCGCCCACGCGTTAAGCCCTGTCTGGCGCACGAACGTCTCACCGATCGCTTCCACGCTCATCTGGCAGCCGTGCAACGCCACGGTGACACCACACTCACCTGCCTCACAATTGGCGGGCACGTAGACGTAACCGGTATCTGCCAATCCTTTGGCATCAAACTCCCCTTGGGCGAATGCCAACAGCTCTCCATCGGTGTCAGGTGCCAATTGACGTCGTTCAGGGTGGAGCCACTCAAGCATCTCGCCGGCGATATCTTCATCACAGGCCAGCACGTGGCTACCACCGCCCTGGCGACAACCGCCTAACGCTTCGGGCGCGGTGCGCGAATCGCTTGGCAAACGCACCGGCCAGCCATGGCCGGTCGCTTCGCTGCGCGCCACTTTCAGTTGGGTATCATTGGTGAGCCACTGGCGAAGCTGCTCAGCGAGCAAATCGCCCAGTACCGGTTCTACCACCTTGTCAGCTTCACCGTGCCACACATACGCGCGCAGGTCGCTTCTTGCCGTTTCATCACCTACCTGCCCATCAGCCGCGTAGCGCGCCCAACGGGCGTCAAGTTCGGCAAGCGAAGGCTCACCACGGCGGGTCATCATGCATTGATTCAGCGCTAAACTGAGCGACCCTTGCGCGCAACCCCACGGCCCAGACGCCAGCACCCCTACGCCGCTAAAATGCTCGGGCCAAGCGATGGCCAATTGCAGCGCCATATAGCCACCTGAAGAGACGCCCACCACGCTGTTCTGCGCCTCACTTGCACTCAGCGCAGGCAAAGTAACAGGGTCACGCGCGGTCTCGGCCATTGCCGTCAGCGGAACAACAAGTCCTGCGCAAAGCAATCGCCGAGAGGCTTTAGCGATGGAGGGGGTGGCAGTCGTCAACATGATTATTCGATGTCCAGTAATTCAACGTTAAAGATCAGGACTTCATTCGGGCCAATCGGGCCTTGACCAGACGCACCGTAAGCCAATTCTGACGGAATATAGAGCTTCCACACGTCACCGACGCTCATCAACTGCAGCGCTTCTTGCCAGCCTTCAATCACCTGGTTGACGCGGAATGTCACTGGCTGACCACGCTCTAGCGAGCTATCGAATATGCTGCCATCGAGGAGAGTACCTTCGTAGTGCACCTCGACGCTATCCTGCGCACCGGGAGACGCCCCGTCGCCGGATTCGAGCACTTCGTACTGCAAGCCTGATTCGGTCACGGTGACGTCATCGCGCTGGGCATTCTCGGCTAAAAATGTGTCGCCTTCCGCTTTATTTGCCTCAGCAATCGCGGCCGTTTCCGCTTCACGCTCCTGCATGGCGCGCTCTTGGAAGGCGGTCAGCGCTTGGGCAATTTCCTCTTCGCCCAATGCCAACTCATTACCGGCAAACACATCGCGCATACCGTCGGTAAAGGCGTCGATATCGAGATCCTCCACATCGGCCTGCATGCTCTCGCCGAGGGTCACGCCGAGACTATACGCGAGGCGCTCGTCGTCGGTTTCCGGCGCCGCTGCGGCATAAGGAGCGATCAGAAGTGTGCCAATCAGCGCGGTGGAAGAAAGGAGTGTTTTCATCAATTAGAACCCTTATATCAAAAAATAATCACGCGCAAAGCGTAACACCCGCCGCCTTAGGCTGCATCTACCTAAGACGGCGGGTGTCAACGTCATCACTTAATGTTGTCGGTGAAACCAGCGCCAGTCCGTTTTACACCCCGTTTTACACCACCATGGTGGGACAGTGAGCCGCACCTGCCACGCGCTGGCATACGCTCCCGAGCAGCAAGTTTTTCTCGCCATTGGTGCCTTGTGCGCCAATCACGATCAGGTCGCACTCGCGCTTACGGGCAAAACGCACGATCGTCCGCGAAGGGCGACCGCCTTTAACAAAGGCACGCACACGAGCACTGTCAGCGCCTAATTCAATCGCATGCGATTTGGCGTGAACGGCAATCTCGGTGGCGTACTCTTTCAGCGCATCATCAGGCAACTCAAGCTTTTGCGGCCGCACCATGGAGAGCGACGCCTCAAGCAAACTGTGATGTTTAAACACACACAAAAAGTAGATTTCCGCGCCGGTGAGCATATGTAACCCCACCGCTTTTTCCAGTGCTTTCAAAGCCCCCTTAGAGCCATCTACTGGGACTAAAATGCGGTTAAACATTGGCCTATCTCCTTTAGCGATTCAGCGGCTTAGCGGAAAGCAACGTCACGCAAAAACAGTGCAATCTGCGGGAACATGATCAGCAAAGCGGCCGCAAAAATCAGTATGAAGATAAACGGAGGTGTTCCCTTAATCACTTCGAAGTACGGGCGTTTGAAGATCGCAATCGCCGTGAATATGTCACACCCGAATGGCGGTGTCGCCGAGCCAATCGCCACTTGTAGCGTGATCAAGATACCCACCAAAACAGGGTCGAGACCGGTGGCGGCAATCGCCGGGGCAAAAATAGGCGTCAGCACCAAAATGACGACGATGGGGTCGACGAACATACATGCCACAAAGAAAGAGATACAGATCGCAATCAGCACGCCGGTAGGCCCGGCATCATTCACCCCGACCGCTTCCAGAATCGCCTGGGGAATTTGCGCAAACGAAATAATCCACGAAAAACCGTTACCGGCCGCCACCAAAATAAAGACGACCGCCGTGATCAAGCCGGTCGATTTGGCGATGGCATAAATATCGTTCATTTGCAGCGAGCGAAACACCACAAATTCAAGCAGCACGGCATACAACACGCAGGCTGCCGCCGCTTCGGTGGGGCTGAAGATACCGCCATAAATCCCGCCCACAATAATGACCGGGAAGCCCAGCGGCCACAGTGCCTGCTGTACCGCTTTAGCGCGCTCTTTCCAGGTTGATTTCGGCTCGGTGGGCACATCCTTAACGATGGCATAGACCACACAGTACGCCGAGAACATCAGAAGAATCATAAGCCCTGGCCCAATACCGGCAATAAACAGCTCACCAATAGAGGTCCCCGAAATAACACCGTAGATGATCATGCCGATACTCGGCGGAATCAAAAAGGCGATATCGCTAGCGTTAATAATGAGTGCCAGCGTGAAAGGGTCAGAGTAGCCCGCTTTTAACATCTTCGGGCGCAGCGGCGAGCCTACGGCCACCACTGTTGCCTGTGTCGAACCCGACACGGCGCCAAATAACGTACACGACGCAGCGGTACTCACCGCCAGACCGCCTTTTACGTGGCCAATAAACGACATCACCATCGCAATCAAGCGGTTAGCCGATTGGCCGCGGGTCATGATATCGGCAGCCAAAATAAACATCGGCACGGCAATCAGCGAGGCGGGGCGAATCCCTGCCATCATCTGCTGAATCAGCGTATCCATCTGGCCAAAGCCGTTAAACATTATATAAAAGCCGATCACTGCTGCGGTGATCAGCGGTATCATCATCGGAAAGCCTAGCAGCAGCAGGCCGATCATGGTTCCTACCATTATGGTCGTCATAGCCGTTCCCCTGAGGTGTCACACCCTGATGCAAAGCGCTATTTATTACAAAGCTCTGCTACTCAGACTTCGGTTTCCGTGTCTTTATAACCATCCAGCGTCGTGGTCGAAAGGTAGACATCCCGCGACGTGACATTTTTAACTGCGGTGAGCAAGTACTGAATGCCAGTGATGAATAACCCCAGCGGTGCCCAAACGTAGATGATCCAGATCGGCAACTGCAAGGCAGGCAGCACACGGCCACGGCTCTGCATATCGAGGATATAAATAATCGAGTAATAACAGAGAAAAAACATCACCGCGGCGGTAAACAGCGAAATAAATATCATCAATACTTTGCGCCCACCGGCTGGCAGCGCATCGTAAATCGCAGACATGCGAATATGACGCCCATGACGCGCCGCATAGCCAACCCCAGCAAACGTGATCATGATGATCAAAATACGGTTCAACTCACCCGAGAACATAATGCTGTTGCCAAAGACAAAGCGCGCAATCACGTTGGTGACCGTGTTCAGCGCCATCAGCAATACACCAAGCGCTAAAATCACCGCCTCAAGCTTACTGATGAACGTATCAATAATTCCGAGAAACCCCGGCAAACCGGAGCGGTAATTCTTTTCGGATTCGTCTTCAGACATCGCCAAACTCCTTTAATAACGCCCTGGTTTTCCTAGGCCGAAAGGCCAAATTTTTGCTATCCGCTTAAAATCCAACTTGCTCAGGACTAAAAAAGGGGCAGCCATGCTGCCCCTTAGCGGTTATCGCGAGCACTGTATCAATTCACCTGTCGTGACAAACAGGTTGTGATAAACAAATCGCAAAACAGTGCACCGCGAACACGGAGCCTACTCCGTTAACGATTACTCGCTATCGCTTTGAACTTCTTCAAGATCTTCTTTGAACTGGTTCAAGAGCTCTTCACCGCGCTCGCCAGCCATTTCGACATAAGCTTCTTCAACCTGCGGTGCACGCTCACGGAACGCTTGGATCTCTTCTTCGGTTAGACGGTTGACCGTCACTTCATCAGAGGCTTCCTGGATCTTCGCGAGTGATTCATCCGCCAGGCCTTGAATGTGCTCAATGGTGTGATCATAAGCAACATTAGACGCTTCACGTACTAGTGCTTGATCTTCATCAGACAAACCTTCGAAGAAGTTCTGGTTGGCCATCATCGCGGTCGTGAACCAGCCATGACCGGTAAAGGTCAGGTGCGGTGATACTTCATACAAACCACCGGATTCGATCCAGAAGATCGGGTTTTCTTGGCCATCCAGAATGCCGGTTTGCAGACCACCGTAAACCTCGCCCCACGGCAGCGGCGTTGGCGTCGCGCCGAAGGCGTCATAAGTTTCAGACAGCAGCGGGTTGGTCATCACGCGGATCTTCTTGTTGCTAAGATCTTCCGGCGAGCTGATCGGCTCGTCGGTGGTCACCACCATTTCCCCTTCCGGGTACATCTGGAGAAGTTCAAGGCCCTGCTCGGCGTAGAGTTCCGGGAACATCTCATTGATGGCTTTACTCTCATCGAAGAACGTTAGTACGGTTTCTTCGTCGGTCGGCAACAGATAAGGAATGAAGAAAATCTGCGCTTCGGGAATCAGCGCGCCGGTAAAGCCGGGCGACTGGTTAACAAACTGCAGGATGCCACTTTGCGTCTGCTCCATGATGTCGTCAGACTCGCCCAGCTCACCAAAGCGGTAGACCTGGACCGTATGATCAGAATTATCTTCAACGTACTCTTTGAATGCATAAGCGAAGACGTCTTGTACGTCGCCTTCATACTCTTCGTGGGCGTAACGCCAGTTATCCGCAGAAGCGGCTGTGGAAAGACCCAGCAGCAGCGCGCTTACGCTTGCCGTGGTGAGCAGTTTGGTAGTAACCGTCTTGCTTGCTTTCATGCGTTATTCCTCTTGCATTGGTAAGCGCTGAAAAAGCGCAGAACCTGCTTTGACCTAGCCTCCGCTGACACCAAACAACGTTTGCGACGTAATGTTGTGCCGCTAGGTGTCATCAGACGCGACGTAGTGGTCACTTAAGAAGCAGTTAAAATTCAGGCTAGCGCGCTCGCGTGAAGCGGTCAAGCTGGTTACCCATGACTCCCCAGGCACTTTTCACTGTTAGGGGCTCTTCACCGGCACCCTCACTAAGTAAGTGAAAATGCGGCGAAAAAAACTGCAACTGCAGCCATCGTGTCGCATTACATGGCCACTGAGCGATATTTTTTAAGCGCTCAGGCGAGCTGATTTCCGGTAAAAGCGCCCATTGTTGCCAGCGTTGAAGGTTTTCACGCTCAGCAAGCAATTCTGCTTCTTTTATCGTAGCGCGCAGCTGAGCAACGCCATTATTTGTCTGCGCTTGCCCTTTCAAGGCACCTCGTAGCTCGCGCAATACACCGGTGACCTCTTGCTGCCAGCGTAGTCGCGCCTGACGCTCATTCGCCAACGCGTCGGGCTTGGCTTCAAGCCCATGGCGATAAAGCCAAGCGTGAAACAGCAGTTCGCACACATCGACCTGTGCTTGCTCCTGCAGGCACAGGCACGCGGCTTCGACCTCGGGCCGAGTGTAAAAATCGAGCGCGAAATCCCACAACGGATTCTGCTTGAGGGCCACCAATCGGGTAGAATTACACATAATATTGCCCACCTGACTTTCGGGAGAACGCATGATCGCACTGCGCCAAGTCGCCCTGCAACGCGGCACACAAACCCTGCTGGAAAACGCCGACCTGACACTACACAACGGCGTCAAAGCTGGCATCATTGGTGCTAACGGCGCAGGCAAGTCGAGCCTATTCAAGCTACTGCTAGGCGAACTCAGCGTTGATCAGGGCGAAATTGAGATCAGCGGCGGCCAACGTATTGCGCACATGGCGCAAGAAATGGACGCGTTGGACCGGGCGATTATCGATTACGTGCTCGACGGCGACCACGCCCTACGCCAAGCCGAGGCTGACCTTGCCGCCGCTCAAGCCGCAGACAACGCCCACCGGGAAGCAGAGCTGCATGGCCTGATCGAAACACTCGACGGCTATAGCGCGCAGGCCCGCGCCGCGCAGCTGCTCGTCGGCCTAGGCTTTGTGCAAGCAGACCTCACCCGGCCGCTTTCGGCTTTTTCTGGCGGCTGGCGGATGCGCGTCAATCTTGCCCGCACGCTATTCATGCCATCTGATCTTTTGCTACTCGATGAGCCCACCAACCACCTGGATCTCGACGCGCTGCTGTGGTTGGAGCAGTGGCTCACGCGCTACCCCGGCACCTTGTTATTGATCTCCCACGACCGCGACTTTCTCGATGCCGTGTGCGATCACATCGTGCACATGCACCACAAGTCGGTCGAACTCTACCGTGGCAACTACTCGCTTTTTGAGCGAACGCGCGCCGAAAAGCTCGCCCTGCAACAGGCTGAGGCCGCCAAACAGCAGGCGAGACGCGAGGAGATTGAGCGCTTTATCGCACGCTTTCGCGCTCAGGCAAATAAAGCCAAGCAGGCACAAAGCCGCGTCAAAATGTTGGAACGCATGGAAGATATCGCCGTTGCCCACGTCGATTCACCGTTCCACTTTAGCCTCCCTGCCGCGGATAAAACCTCGCACCCACTCTTGGTATTGGATCAAGCGCAGCTAGGCTACCGCAGCGACGCGGGCGATACCGTGCAGCTCGACCACGTTAACGTCACGCTACTCCCCGGGCAGCGCATCGGCCTGCTTGGCCCCAACGGCGCGGGTAAATCCACGCTGATCAAATCGCTTATCGGTGAGCTGCCGCTGCTTTCCGGCAAGCGCGTGCCCGGCGAGCACTTAGCGATTGGCTACTTTGCCCAACATCAGCTTGAAGGGTTGGATGTCACCACCACGCCCTTTGTCCACGTGCAGCGGCTCTCTCCCACCGTCAGCGACCAAGAGATTCGTAACTTTCTGGGCGGTTTTGGTTTTAAAGGCGACGATGCATTCAGTGACGTGGCGACGTTTTCAGGCGGGGAAAAGGCGCGGCTGGCGCTGTCTCTTGTCGCTTGGCAAAAGCCGAATCTCTTGCTGCTCGATGAGCCCACCAACCATTTGGACCTGGAGATGCGCGAAGCGCTGACCGAGGCGCTCGCCAGCTTTGAGGGCACGGTGATTTTGGTCTCGCACGATCGTCACCTTTTGCGCGCCACGGTGGATGAATTTTGGCGCGTGGCGGACCACCGGGTCACCCCCTTCGACGGTGACCTAGACGACTACCGCGCTTGGCTGAAAGAGCGCTTGGAAGCCGAGCGGCGTGACACCCGCAGTGAAAAGAGCGAGCGTCAGGGCGCGCAGCAAAATGACGACAGCCGCGAAGCACGCAAGGCCACCCGCAAAGCCGCCGCCGAGATGCGCGAAAAGCTGCGCCCGCTGAAAAAACAGCGCAATCAAGCCGAAAACGCCATGGAGCGTGAGCAAGCGGCCCTGACCAACGTAGAGGAAGTGCTCGCCGACCCAGAGCTTTACACCGACGAGGCGCGTAAAACCGAGCTAACCAAGACCCTCGCGCGCCAAGCCGAGATCAAAGCCCGCCTCGACGACGCCGAAGCGCAGTGGCTCGCCGCCGAAGAAGAATTGGAAACGATGGAAGCCGAGCTACTGGCCAGCGAAAACGGTTAAGGGGTGCTCAGGTTTCCAACAAAAACGTGACCGGGCCGTCGTTGATGAGAGATACCTGCATATTGGCGCCAAATTCGCCGGTGGCGACGGGGATATCGTGTTGGCGAGCCTGCGCTACAAGGTAGTTGAATAAGCGCTCGCCCTCCTCGGGTGGCGCGGCGCTGGAAAAACTTGGCCGCAGCCCTTTACTCGTATCCGCCGCTAGGGTGAACTGCGAGACCAGCAATACACCGCCCCTGGCCTGCTGCACATTGAGGTTCATCTTGCCGTCTGCGTCGCTGAAAACGCGGTAATGCACCAGTTTGTGCAGCAGTTTGTCAGCGCTCACTTCGCTATCGTCTTTTTCGACGCCCACTAGCGCGAGCAAGCCATGATCAATCGCGCCGACCGTTTTCGTCTCCACCTCCACACTCGCACGGCTGACCCGTTGAATCAGTGCCTTCATTCTCACTCCTTGCCCGCTTATTCTTGTCCCGCTTATTCTTTGTCGACTTAACTCATGGCCGACTTACTCTTTGCCTAATAATGCATCGCGAAAATCTTCACTCAGCGGTTTTTTCCCTAGCCAGATACCAAACATGGCACTAGCGGTTTCGCTATCACCGCCTTCATATATCACCTCGCCGTTGAGCGCTAAGCGCAGCGTATCACCGTCCCAGCTAAGCCGGTAGCGGTCGCCCGGCGCCACGTCTTGATAACGTTGGTTGATCGTCTCTATCTCTTGCTCAACCTGATTAAACTCGTAAAGAGTGAGCGATTTTTCCAGCGTCTTGGTGGTGGCCTCAGCAAAGTCACCGGCTTCAATATTATGAAAGTACGCCAACTCCAAAAGGCGGGGCACATCGCCGAGCGGCTGCGGCTCGATTTCACCCTCTGCTTGATAGTACGCCCCGGCGTAGGCGGTCCAGATCATGTAGGTAAACACGCCGCTGCCGAGCAACTCAAAGCGCTGATCGTATGCTTCCAGGTTACGTGGGAAAGTTTCCCCTTTTTCGCTGATACTCTTCTCAGTAGAGGCCTCAGTGTAGGCAAACGGTGTTACCAGCATTGACATTACCAGCGGCAAGGCGCGTAAGGGATAGAAAACGCGTAAAGGATAGATCGACATACAACCTCCTCATCAGATGGTACCCACATCTACACTTACCACCACGACGCGTAGAGGTTCCGTCTAAAACTAAGCTTACGACGCTTATTTACCGCGTGTGACGCATTTACCACGTACGGCAGAGCATGATGTCGCAATGGGGTTCACTTAACAGCATCTCGGTGAGTTGACTTGCATAATGAGACTGACTGCGACCACCGATCATGATCAAATCTGGCGTATGCCGCTTCATATAGTCTTTCACCACGTCGCAAGGTGAGCCCGGCTCTAACAGCAGCTCCACCGCGGGCACGCCATCAATCTCACGCATTAACGTCTCAATTTCGTCTTCAAGCTGAGCGCGCAGTCCGGCCACTTCACGTTCGCGCCACTGAGCATAACCACGCTGTGAGCCCAACTCTCGCTCACCCGGTAGCATCCAGGCGTGCAGCAACGTGAGCTTGGCCTCTGGGAAACGCCTCAGCGCCTCTTTTAGCGTATGCCGCGTGGTCAGCGAGAAATCGATGGGGAGCACAATATGCTCCCACGGTTGGGTAGGGAGGTAAGACGCCACCACGACCGGACATGGCGCGCTGCGCAATACGCGCATTACGGTCGTCCCTGCGAGCAGGTCTTTCTGCCCGCGCTTTCGGTGCATCCCCAACACAATCAGCTCTGCGCTACGCTCGTGGGCTTCGCGTACGATCTCGGTATAAGGCGCCCCGGTAACCGTCTGAATCAGCGTTTGTGGGGCTTCTAAGGCATAATCTTCGCGCAGATCGGTCAACGTGGCAGTGATATCTTCCACCACTGCGGCTTCTAAATCGTGCAATATCCGGCGGGGTAAATACGGGTCGATGACGTGAAGAATATCGAGCCGCGCGCCTTGGGCATAGGCTAAGCGCATCGCCCGGGCAAACGCCGCGCGGTTATCCGCAGAAAGGTCGGTGGCAAATAGCAGTGTGCGCGTCATGGCGAGGCCTCCTCAGCGTCCAAAGGTAGTGCGCGATGTGCTCCACCGTTTAGCATGGTGCGCTTATAGCCCGCGCGCAAGCGCCCCGTAACGACAGGGCTATTGCCGTTAACGCCGGATCGCCCCGAGCCTGTCGAAGGGCCTCCTGCTAATTGTATTCTTCGACAAGCTCAGGATGAGCGGTTTATTTCCTGTTAGCCATCCACGGCGATAGCCCTGCCCGTGGCAACGCCGAAAAGCCTCACCACCAAGCGTGAAAGTGATGCACCGGCCCACGCCCCTGGCCTACGTTTAGCTGCCCACTGGCTTCCAAGGCGGCATGTAGCCACTGTTTGGCTTGACGTATTGCCGCCACACTCGCCTCCGGCGTGGCATCACTTGGCAGTTTGGCCAAGCAAGCCGCAATCGCGGACGAGAGCGAGCAGCCGGTACCGTGGAGGTTCTCGGTGTTGATGCGCGAGGCCGGCAACCACTCGTGACCTTGCGGCGTTGCCAGCAGATCCGGACAGGTTTCTCCTTGCAAGTGCCCCCCTTTGAGCACCACATGGGGCGCGCCAAGCTGCGTCAGCGCCGGCAGCATCGCTTCCATGTCATCCAGCGTCGCGGGTGGCATGGCATCTAATAGCACGGCGGCTTCCGGCAGGTTGGGGGTAATCACATCCGCCAGCGGCACCAGGATATCGCGCACCGCGTGAATCCCGGCGTCATCGACCAAAATATCACCGCTTTTGGCCACCATAACCGGGTCGAGCACAATCCAGCGTGGCCGGCGCGCCGTCAGCGCAGCGGCAATGACGTCTGCCACCTCGCGGCTCGCTACCATGCCAATTTTCACCGCATCAAGGGCCACATCCGCGAGCAGCGTTTCTAACTGTTGCGCGATAAACTCGGCGGGTACCGGATGCACGCCGCGTACACCGCACGTGTTTTGCGCCGTCAACGCGGTAATAACGCTAGTGCCATACACCCCCAACGCGGAAAACGTTTTGAGATCCGCCTGAATGCCCGCCCCACCAGATGGGTCAGAGCCTGCAATCGTGAGCACGTTACGCACGCGGGTATCGGTAGACATAAAGTCTCTTTCCCATAGTGTTGAAGCTCTCAAGGATACCCAAGACGCACTTTTTTTGCTGCTCTTAACACGTAAATGGCCGCCCAAAGGCGGCCATTTCATCTCGCTCAAGGCGATATTGCTTGGGGGAAAGGAGGTATTACTTGGTGGTATCCCCATCAGGGTTGCGGGCGTTGTAGAACGCTTGCTCGGAGATCGCGTGGTAGTTTTCCACTTTTTCCTGGAACTCACGGTAAGAGTCGTAGATGCGAGTCGCAATTTCGCTCGATTCCGCTAGCTCAGCGACCACATCGTCCGAGTGCTCGCGCGCCTGCGCTAACACGTCATCAGGGATACGACGCAGCTCGACATCGTGTTCATTAACAAGCGTTTCCAAAGCGTCGTTGTTACGCGCCGTATACTCGTCTAGCACGTTAGCGTTGACGTCGCGCACCGCCGTTTTCAGGATCGCTTGAAGATCCGCGGGCAATTCTGCCATCGCGTCTTCGTTGACGATGGCTTCGAACATCACGGTCGGCTCGTGCCAGCCGGGATAGTAGTAGTAATCCGCTGCCTGGTGCAGGCCAAAGGCCAAATCATTATACGGGCCGATCCACTCGGTGGCGTCAATCGCGCCGGACTGCAGCGAAGTGAAGATTTCCCCACCCGGCATATTAACAATCGCAACGCCCATGCGGCTCATGACTTCACCGCCTAGGCCCGGCATGCGCATTTTGAGGCCGTTAAGATCGTCAACCGAGTTGATCTCTTTATTGTACCAGCCGCCCATTTGCACGCCTGAAGCACCTGCCACTAATACATCCACGCCGAAGTCGTCGTAGAGCTCGTTCCACAGCTCCATACCGCCACCGAAGTGCAGCCACGCGTTCATTTCTTGCGCGTTCATGCCAAACGGCACGGCGGCGAAGAACTGTGCTGCGGGCGCCTTGCCTTTCCAGTAGTAAGAGGCGGAGTGGCCCATTTCAGCGGTTCCCTCGGAAACCGCATCAAACACCTCGAAACCCGGCACTAATTGGCCAGCCCCAAAGACTTCAATGGTTAAACGGCCATCGGACATCTCGTCGACCAGCTCGGCAAGACGCTCAGGCCCCTGGCCCACGCCGGGGAAGTTTTTCGGCCAAGAGGTGACCATCTTCCAGCGATAAGTCTCGTCTTGGGCTTGCGCCTGGTTATCCAGGCTTGAAACGGCGAACAGGCCTGCCGACATGGCGGTGGCCATGGCGATGGAAGCAGATAACGTTTTAATTTTCATATAACCCCTTATTGTTGCTGTTTTTACTTGGGAAGGCGCTCGCGCGTTAGCGTGACATTCTTCCTATCACGTTTCACATTGCCACGCGCAAGCGTTGATAGCAGCCCCTACTTTCAACTAATGGGCTAGCCAAACTGGGCAGGTAGCCACGTCGCCAGCTCAGGAAAAAAGGCCAGCATCAATAACATACCCAGCTGAATCAAGATAAACGGAATGACACCGCGATAAATTGCCGAGGTGGGCACTGATTCGGGCGCCACACCGCGTAAATAAAATAACGCAAAGCCAAACGGCGGGGTCAAAAAGGATGTCTGCAAGTTAATGGCGATCATGATGCCCAGCCAGATCGGATCGAGCCCCATTGCCAGCAAAATCGGCCCGACAATCGGCACAACGACAAAGGTGATTTCGATAAAGTCGAGGATGAAGCCGAGCAGGAAAATTACCAGCATCACGATCAATGTCGCCCCGACGACGCCACCCGGCATGCCTTTGAACAGATCGGTAACCATGTGCTCGCCGCCATACGCACGGAAGACCAACGAGAACAACGCCGCCCCGATCAAGATCAAAAACACCATAGTGGTCACGTTGGTGGTCGAACGCAGCACCTCTTTGAGCGTGGACCAACTCAGCTGGCGGTAGGCCAGCGCCAGCACCAGCGCGCCAAATGCCCCCACTGCGGAGGCTTCCGTAGGTGTGGCAAAGCCCGTGAGAATCGAGCCTAACACGGCCACGATCAGCACCACCGGCGGCACCAAGCCCTTAAGCAGCAGCATACCTAGGCCCTTCGTGTGACCGAGCTCTTCCATTAGCTCTTGGCGGTCAGCCGCTGGCGCGGCTTTTGGGCGCAGCCACGCAATCACAACGACGTAAACCATGTACATCGCGACCAACAGCAGCCCCGGTACCAGCGCCCCCATAAAGAGATCACCAACCGACACCGTTTTAGGGCTAAAAATCCCCATGTCCAGCTGCGCTTGCTGATACGCCGATGACAGCACATCCCCCAGTAGTACCAACGCAATGGACGGCGGAATAATCTGCCCGAGCGTGCCGGTCGCGCATATCGTGCCGGTCGCAAGCGACGTGGAATAACCGCGTTTCAGCATGGTGGGCAGCGACATCAGCCCCATGGTGACCACCGTGGCGCCAACAATCCCGGTCGAGGCGGCCATCAGCATGCCTACTAGCGTGACCGAGAGCCCCAGGCCGCCGCGAAGCGAACCAAACAGCAGCGCCATGGCATCGAGCAGCGATTCCGCCACTTTGGATTTTTCCAACAGCACGCCCATGAGCACAAAAAGTGGCACCGCTAACAGCGTGGTATTGGTCATGATGCCGTACAGGCGGTTAGGCAGTGCGGCTAAATAACCGCTATCAAAATTGGCATCGACACCGAGCGCTTCTAGGCCGAGGCCGAAGCCTGCAAAGAGTAGCGCGGTACCCGACAGCGAGAGCGCCACCGGGAAGCCAAACATCAGCACAATGCAGATAACGGCAAACAGAACGAGAGGCATGAACTCCAGCATCAGACGCGCTCCTCCAGGTGGCTTTCATCCTCTGATGGCGGCGTGATTCGCCCGGTCAGAATATACATATTGCGCACCACCTCGACGGCACCTTGAAGGAGCATGAGAACGGCAAACAAAGGGATCATGGTTTTGAGCACGAACACGGCAGGGATACCGCCGTAATCGGGCGAGGTTTCAAAAATCCGCCACGATTTGCTGACATAACCCGTGCTCGTCGCAATGATGAACACCATCACCGGCATTAAAAGCACTAAAATGCCGACCAAGTTGATCAGCGCTTGGCGCCGGGGCGACGTTTTGCGATAAAAAATATCGACCCGTACGTGGCCATCGTGGCGAAACGTATACCCCGCGGCGAGCATGAAGACCGCCGCGTGCATGTACATCACCAGTTCTTGCATGAAGATGCTGTTGATAGAAAAAACGTAGCGCAGAAGCACGATCAAAAACTGAATCAGCATCATGATGATGATCAGCCAAGATAGCGTGCGCCCTAACCAATCGGAGAAGCGATCCAGCGCTCCGATTAAAGGCGGTAGTTGTGATTGTTGCGACATGGGGAGTGTCTCGTATCGAACGACTGAAAAAAGAACGTAAGCGCCCAAGACAATAGCGCATCTTCCCTCACAATGCAGCGCTGACCACTCACGCGAATTGAACGCTTTATCGTTGGGCGTCGCGTAACGCAGTCAGGCAAGCGGCTGGCAGCGGAAGATCCACGGCGATAGGCAGGTGATCTGAGAATAGATGATCCAACACGCGCACCTCGGAAGCCTCCAAGCTTTGCGAGAGCAGGATGTGATCCAGCGCGCGGCGTGGCTGCCAGGAGGGGTAGCTGAGAAGCGGCTTGACCGGATGTAGCGGCAGCGAGTCACTGAACCGCTTGTGAGCGTGAATCTGCTCCGGCGTGCAGTTCAGGTCGCCCATCACGACGACATGGCGAAGCGGACGAATAATCTCGCTTAAATAGTCTAACTGGCGCGCGCGGCCGCGGTGACTCAACGCCAAATGGGCCACGAAAACGTGTAGGGCATCCGGGCCATTGCCAAAGCGCGCATGAATTGCCCCACGCCCCGGCAAGGTGCCGGGCAAACGGTGTTCTTCAACCTGTGTGGGCGCCAATCGCGAAAGCAAGCCGTTACTGTGCTGAGCAATACGGCCTAAGTTGCGATTAAGCTGCTGAAAATGATGAGAAAGCCCAGCGCGAGTGGCAAGGTATTCGACCTGATTAACGCGGCTTGAGCGAAAACTGCCGCCATCGACCTCTTGCAGGCCGACGACATCGAAACGCCCCATCACCTTGCCCATGATATCCAGGCGTTGGTTACGCTCAGGATGCGGGAGAAGGTGCTGCCAACTGCGGGTAACGTAATGATGGTAGGCGGAAGTCTGGATGCCCACCTGTAGATTGAAGGTAAGCAAACGCAGGTGACCATCCGCCAACAGCGGTGACCGGGCATCCAGGTGACTCATGGGCTTACTTCCTAGCAGCGTGCAATCAGCGCGATTACTCTGCGCGCTCCTCGCGGACTCGCTCAACCAGCGCGTCGGCAATTTGCGGCATATTAGCCAAGCTACCGGCACTGCTCGGGGTGACGAGATAGCGACCATCGACCATCAGTACCGGCACGCCCATCAGCTGCATATCGCGCATGCGGCTATTGGCACGGCTAACGTCGCTGCGCACACTAAAGGAGGTCAATGCTTCACGGGCTTCCTCTTCACTTACGCCGTAGTTGGCAAAGAATTCTGCCAAGGCATCGGTATCGGTGAGTGAGCGATCTTTCTCGTGAATCGCGTGGAAGAAATCAGCATGAAGCTCTTCTTGAATACCCAGCGATTTTGCCGCGTAGAACGCCGTGGCGTGCGTATTCCAATCGCCGCCCATGGTGGCGGGCAGATGCACAACCTGCACATCATCTTCCAGGGTTTCGTACCACTCGGTCACCTCAGGCTGCAGGCGATAGCAGTGAGGGCAACCGAACCAAAACGCTTCGGTGATTTCGATTTGATCGTCATCCACCTGCGTCTCTACCGGTGTTGCCAAGCGCTCATAGTGCTGGCCTTCTACCAGTTCTTGGGCGCTGGCCACGGCAGAGAGCGTAAGCCCTGCAACCGCCATCGTTAATGCTTTCCACATAGTGAGCGCTCTCCACGTCAAGCAGGCCCATAAGCAATGGGCAACGAATAAATAGCAAACCATAAGACCGCTCTCGCGGCCTCATGGTTCATGGATACGACACAAAAGCGCAAGGCTGCTTAATGCAGACCCAGTACGTAGTTGGCCACCGCTTCCATGTCGTCATCGCTCATTTTGGAAGCAATATCACGCATGATGGCGTTGGGGTCGTTGTGACGCACACCGGCGGCAAAATCTTGCAGTGTCGAAATCGTGTACTCCGGATGCTGGCCAGAAAGTGCCGGATATACCGCCGTGCCAATACCCTGACCGGTCGGCGTGTGGCAAGCAGCACACGCCGGGATGCCTTTGTTCATGTCACCAGCGCGATAGAGGGTTTCCCCGCGGGTGAGCAGCGCTTCGTCGTCTTTCGCTTGGCCGATGTTAGGGTCCATTTCGGCAAAGTATGCCGCGACGTCCCAGGCGTCTTGGTCGGAGAAACCGTCAACCTGCCCCGCCATTTGCGCGACTTCGCGGTCGCCATCGCGGATATCCATGATCTGCTTGGCGAGGTAAGACATCTGCTGACCGGCTTGATTGGGAAACGCGCCAATCGCGCTAATGCCATTTTGCCCGTGGCAGGCCGCACACGAGGCAGCCAGCTCTTGGCCAGCATTCGGGTCTGCATTGGCTTGCAGGTCTTCTTGGGCGTGAACGGTGCCAACGGCACCCATGGTAATTGCCAGGCTTGCCAGTAACTTTCTCATTGCTATTCCACTATGCCGTTAGTTGGTGACTGGTGTGCACCCTGGGCGCTGCCCAGGTTCAGCAAACTACCAGGGACAGCTCTGAGCGCCGCAAACAACCCACACAAAGCGCGAATTGTCGCTGACGGATAGAGCGCGATGGTACACTAGCGCCCCAGGTCACAGATATAAACCACTTGTATTATAACGAATCACCTCACCGGCGGGAATGCAATACCACGCCTGCTTTATGGGTAATTCCAGCGCGCTTTCGCGCCTACTTCTGCTCTATTTTGCCAGGATGTACACCGATGACCGCAACACCTGCCACCGCCCCGGCACTTAACTACTCGACCGCACATTTTATGCTTAGTGCCCCTTCACTCGCCCAATGTCCTAATGACAACGGTGCTGAAGTTGCCTTTGCCGGGCGCTCAAACGCGGGAAAGTCCAGCGCTATCAATGCGCTAACACGGCAAAACGCGTTGGCACGCACCTCGCGCACGCCAGGACGCACACAGCTAATCAATTTTTTCAGCGTAATGAATGCTACCTCACAACGCCTCGTGGATCTGCCTGGCTACGGCTATGCCAAAGTACCCGAGTCGGTAAAGCGCGAGTGGCAAGAGCATCTTTCTGACTACTTGCGCGGCCGCCAAAGCCTTCGCGGTCTCGTACTACTAATGGATGTGCGCCACCCGCTCACCGAGTTTGACCAGATGATGCTGGGCTTTGCCGATGAGCGCGACCTGCCGGTACAGATTCTGCTGACAAAGGCGGACAAACTGAAAAAAGGCCCTGCTAATAACTCGTTGCAAAAAGTGCGCTCGCAACTAAGCGACTGGGAAGATTTAGTCTCCGTTCAGCTTTTTTCGGCGCTGAAAAAAGACGGCCTTGAGCCACTCTCAAAGCGCTTAGATCAGTGGCTAATGCACCCCACCGAAGCCTAATCACGCGCCGACGACACGCCTTTCCCGCCATTATCTCTCCGACGGATTCCTCTCCGACGTCTTCTTTAAAGGCGTCGCCCACCATGCCAGGCCAGCACCTCGGGCAGCTCTTTGACGTGAGCGATCCGCGTTACCCGCTCGGGCAACGCCTGATCGCCCGTTTCGTTAATCCATACCGCGTGCATGCCTAGCCGCTGCGCGGGCAAAACGTCCTCTTCCCAGGAATCACCCACGTGCATCGCCCGTTCGGGCACCGCGTCAAGCTTTGCCAGCGCGGTAAGAAAGGGCGTGGGATCGGGCTTGGGGGCTAGCAACTCGCCCGCCGCAATGGCCACGGGGAAGTGGTGCGCTAGCGGCTGACGCGCTAAGTGGATATTGCCATTGGTAATCGCCGCCAAACGGTAGTGCTTGCGCAACTCATGCAAAAGCGCATCGACTTCCGGATGCGGCGTCACCTGAACGCGCAGGCGGTGAAACTCGTTCATTGCCGCGGCTGACCACATCAGCGCGGTACTTTTCGCTACCCCATGGGCTTGTAGCTGATCCTCCAAGGCGCGTAGGCGCAGCCAGGTAAAATCGCCGCGCCGCTTGGGCACCTCACTGGCCAGGCGCTGGCGGCGCGTCGCGTAATCCTGCAAACCCTCTTCATAGCTAAGCGCCAGAGGCGGCTCACCGCGCTCAGCCAGCCAGACATTAAACGCGGTGAGTAGCCAACGGTAATGGCCTTCTTCAGTACGGGCCATCACGCCCTGGTTGTCCCACAGGGTATCGTCGAGATCAAAGGTAATCGCTTGCAGCGTGGCAATTTGGCGCATGGCTATGACTCGGGTGGTAAATCAGAAGGCGTTGTCGACGCCCGGCGCCGCGCGCGCGGATGCGCCGCATCGTAGCTCTTGGCTAAGTGCTGCCAATCCAGCCGCGTATACACCTGGGTCGTCGAAAGGTTAGCGTGACCCAAAAGCTCTTGCACCGCGCGCAAATCCTGGCTGGATTCCAACAGATGGCTGGCAAACGAGTGGCGCAACCGATGCGGATGCAGATGCTCCGGCAATCCGCGCGCAATGGCAAGCGTAGCCAAGCGTTTTTGTATCGCGCGATGCCCCAAACGGCTGCCGCGCTGCCCCACAAAGAGCGCCGTTTCGTTCGTTGGGGCGAGTTGCGCCCGCGCCGCCAGCCAAGCATTCAGTGCCTCACGGGCGCGCCGCCCTACCGGCACTTGGCGCGGTTTAGCGCCCTTGCCGATGACTCGCACGCGCTGCGGCGCTAGGTCGGTCACATCCAGCGCGGCAAGTTCCGCTAAGCGCAACCCGCTGGAGTATAAAAGCTCCAGCATCGCCTGATCCCGTAGCGCCAGCGGTGTGCCATCGTGGAGCTTATCAAGGAAATGGGCCAGCGTATCCACATCCAACGGGCGCGGCAGGTGGTTGGGCTGTTTTGGCGTGCGCAACAGCGTAACCGGGTTATCCGCCAGTACGCCACGCGAAACGCAATCATCGGCAAAGCGCGATAGCGCCGCCCGCCGCCGCGCTAGGCTGCGCGGTGCCAACCCGCGGCTTCGCTCGCTGGCGAGAAACCCGCGCAGAAAGGTGGTATTCAATTCGCTGGTGGCGACGAGACCACGTGCCTCGGCAAACGTGCAAAGCGCCGCCAAATCGCGACGATACGCCGCCACGGTGGCAGGGCTTGCGTGCTGGCTCAGCGCCGCAAGGAACGCCTCGATCTGAGTCGCCAAATCCGCCGCCGATGCGTTACCCATGGGGTGATAGGCGAATCAACAAACGGGCCGTGATATCCCCCAGATACTCGGTAAATAGCGTATCCATACTCGCGCGATATTGCTCTGGGTCGGGGCTGGCCAACAGCAAATAGCCGAGCGGCTCGCCCGCCGAGAGGCGCGTCACCGCGCAGGAACCGGCTTTCTTAGGTGGTGTTACATGGGGCAGCAGGCACTTCCAGTCACTCAAACCCAGCTTGGCGCAACGGCTGGTGCGGCCATCCAAAAGCGCCGCCAGCCTAGCGCTTGCGTGCTGGTTGAGCACATGACGCGGCGGCTGCGGCAGGGCAGGCTCAGTGTCGCTTAGTTCGGGTGGGCACCAAAGCGCCAAGGCCGGCGTGTCGAAACGCTCGCTCATCTGCGTGGCCAGCGCCTGCGCCAAGGCATCGCGATCTTCGGCTTCAACCAGCGCCAAGAGCGTTTCACGCAGACGGCGATACTGCGCCTCGTTATGTCGCGCGGCGTCGAGCAGTTGCTCTAGGCGCTCTTCCGCCGTTTCTGCACGGGTGCGTAGGTCAATCACTAACCGCTCCAGCAACGAGACGGCGCCGTCGATGTTCGGGTGCGGCACCTGAAGCTGCTGGAGTAACCCCTCACGGCCGACGAAAAAATCGGGATGGCGGGCCAACCAGAACGCTACTTGATCGGGGTCGAGCGTCTTGCGCGGTTCAGGGGCTTGAGACATCGCCGTTCTCCCTAGAGGGTTTCCATCAGTACGGTCAATTCAGTACGTCTAATTCAGTACGTCTAATTCAGTACGTCTAATTCAGTACGTCTAATTCAGTACGACTAATTCAGTACGACTAATTCAGTACGACTAATTCAGTACGACTAATTCAATGTGACGCGGCCATCAAACACACGCGTCGCGGGGCCAACCATAATCAGCGACGCTTCCGGGTCGGGCCATTCGATGGAGAGCTCACCGCCTGGCAGGTGAACTTTCACCGGGCTCTTCAAAAGCCCCTGGCGAATACCGCTCGCCACCGCGGCACAGGCGCCGGTGCCACACGCCAGCGTTTCGCCACTGCCGCGCTCAAACACGCGCAGGCGGATTTCGCTGGGGGAAACCACCTGCATAAAGCCCACGTTGACCTTGTGGGGAAAGCGCGGATGCGCCTCAATCAAAGGCCCTAAGCGCTCAACCGGGGCGACTTCGACGCTATCAACCTCCAGCACGGCGTGAGGATTGCCCATCGACACCACGCTAATTTCCACCACTTCACCGTCAACGTCCAGCTCGTGTAACGGTTGATCGCCGGGGGCGTCAAACGGCAGTGCCGACGGCGTGAACCGCGGGCGGCCCATGTCGACGCGTACCTGACCATCGTGCTGAATCGTCAGCACCAGCGGACCACCGCCGGTTTCGACATGAATTTCGTTTTTATGCGTCAACCGCTGGTCGCGCACAAACCGGGCAAAGCAGCGCGCGCCGTTGCCGCAGTTCTCTACCTCGCTGCCGTCGGCGTTGAAGATGCGGTAGCGAAAATCCATATCCGGGTCGCGAGGTGGCTCCACCACCAGCAACTGATCGAAACCGATACCAAAGCGACGGTCGGAAAGCGCGCGGACATGGGTATCGGTCAGGCGTGCACGCTGGGTGACGAGATCCACCATCACAAAGTCGTTACCCAGGCCATGCATTTTGGTGAAGTGCAGCAGCATTATCGCTCCTCTGCCTGGCCCAAGGCACTAGCGGGCAGCAGTGCTTCGCCGGCCCACAGGCTCTCAAGGCTCTCGCGGCGGCGCACAACGTAACAGGCGTCGCCATCGACCATCAGCTCCGCCGGGCGCGGGCGGCTGTTGTAGTTCGACGCCATGACAAAGCCGTAAGCACCGGCGGAGCGCACGGCAAGTAAATCATTTTCGGCGATCGCCAATTCGCGCTCTTTGCCTAAAAAGTCGCCGGTTTCGCACACCGGACCGACCACATCGTAGACGGCTTTCTCGCGTGCGTTGCGGGTATCGACGGGGACAATCGCCTGCCACGCCTGGTAAAGCGAGGGGCGAATCAAGTCGTTCATGCCCGCATCGACGATGGCAAAGTTTTTGGTTTCACCCGGCTTTAAGAACTCCACGCGGGTGAGCATGACGCCTGCATTGGCGGCAATGGAACGGCCCGGTTCAAACAGCAAGGTGAGCTTTTTACCGCCTTGCCAGCGGGACAAGCGCGACAGCAATTGGCTGGCGTAATCATACGGCTGAGGCGGCTTTTCATCGCGATAGGGCACGCCAAGGCCGCCCCCGAGATCTAAATGCTCGATCTCGATACCGCGCTCGTGTAAGCGCTCCATTAGCACCAACAGGCGCTCCAGGGCATCCAGAAACGGCGCCGTTTCGGTCAGCTGCGAGCCAATATGGCAATCGAGCCCCACCACCTTGACATGCGCAAGGCTGGCCGCGAGTTCATACACCGCCAGCGCTTCATCCACCGGGATGCCGAACTTGTTGTCCTTAAGCCCGGTGGAAATATACGGGTGGGTGCCCGCGTCCACATCCGGGTTGACGCGAAGCGACACCGGCGCGGTTTTGCCTAACTCACCGGCCACGGCGTTTAAGCGCTCAAGTTCGGGGCGCGATTCGACGTTAAAGCATTTGATGCCGACCTCTAGCGCCCGGGCCATCTCGCTTGCCTGCTTGGCCACCCCGGAGAACACGACCTTCGCTGGATCGCCGCCCGCCTTGAGCACACGCTCAAGCTCGCCCACCGAGACAATATCAAAGCCCGCGCCGAGCTTGGCCAAAAGCCCCAACACGGCAAGGTTGGAATTCGCCTTCACGGCGTAGCAGATCAAATGCGACTGGCTACCCAACGCCTCAGTGTAGGCGCGAAAATGGCGCGCAAGCGTCGCCTTGGAGTAAACGTAGCAGGGCGTGCCGTGCTCGGCGGCGATCCGCGATAGCGGCACATCTTCGGCGTAGAGCACGCCGTCGCGGTAGTTAAAGTGATCCATTTACCCCTCCTGCTCGGCGGCATTTGCATTGGCGGCGTCATCTGGCAAGTAGAGCGGCCCTTTTTGGCCGCAGCCTGCCAGCAGCAGTATCACGGTGACGCCAAATAACAAGCCCTTAACGCTCATGCTTGATCCTTAAGCACGGCGAGCGCTTCGCGGGCCCGTTGCGCAGCCGCGCGGACTTGGTCCGGCGCGGTGCCGCCGATGTGATTACGTGCCGCCACAGAGCCCTCAAGCGTTAACACTTCGAAGACGTCACTTTCGATCGCCTGAGAAAACTGGCGCAGCTCGTCGAGCGACATCTGGGAGAGGTCTTTCTCTTCTTTTAAGCCATAAGCCACCGACTCACCGACAATCTCATGAGCGTCGCGAAAGGCCACGCCTTTGCGCACTAAGTAGTCGGCAAGGTCGGTCGCGGTGGAGAAGCCTTTGCGCGCGGCTTCAAACATATTGACTTTTTTCGGCTCGATGGCCGGCACCATATCGGCAAAGGCTTTTAGGCAATCGCCCACGGTGTCCACGGCGTCAAACAGCGGCTCTTTGTCTTCTTGGTTGTCTTTGTTGTAGGCCAACGGCTGCGATTTCATCAGCGTCAAAAGCCCCATCAGATGGCCGTAAACGCGGCCGGTTTTACCTCGCACCAGCTCCGGCACATCGGGGTTTTTCTTCTGCGGCATGATCGAGGAACCGGTGCAAAAGCGATCCGGCAGGTCGATGAAATCAAACTGCGCGCTAGTCCACAGCACCAGCTCTTCGCTCATGCGCGACATGTGCATGAGCAGTAGGCTGGCGAAGCTGACGAATTCGATGGCGAAATCGCGATCAGACACGGCGTCCAGCGAGTTCTCGGCCGGGCGCTCGAAGCCTAAAAGCTCAGCGGTCACGTGGCGATCAATCGGGTAAGTCGTGCCCGCCAGCGCGGCGGCGCCCAGCGGCATGACGTTAACGCGCTTGCGGCAATCGAGCAGGCGCTCGTGGTCGCGGGCGAGCATTTCCTGCCACGCCAACAAGTGGTGGCCAAAGGTCACCGGCTGCGCCGTCTGCAAGTGGGTAAAGCCCGGCATAATGGTGTCGGCTTCACGGTCGGCAAGTTCGACCATGCCCTCGCGCAGGCGAATCAGCTCGCCTTCGATGTCATCGATGGCATCGCGCATAAACAGGCGAATGTCGGTCGCCACTTGATCGTTGCGCGAGCGGCCCGTGTGAAGCTTTTTGCCGGTAATGCCGATTTTATCGGTCAGCCGCGCTTCAATGTTCATGTGCACATCTTCCAGCGGCACCGACCACTGAAATTCCCCGCGTTCAATTTCATCGCGGATCTCGTTGAGACCGGTCACGATGGCGTCGCGCTCGTCATCGGTCAACACGCCCACCCGCGCCAGCATGGTCGCGTGAGCCACCGAGCCTTGAATATCTTGCGCCGCCAGGCGTTGATCAAAATCAACAGAAGCCGTAAAGCGTTCGACAAAGGCATCGGTGGGCTCGCTGAAGCGGCCGCCCCAAGACTGGTTGGTAGTTTGACTCATGACAACGGTATCCTGCGTAAACATTAAAAAAATCGTTGGTCAAAGTGTACCAGAGTCGCCCTACCAAGCGGCACGGCGATTTGCGATTTACCCCGGGGGGATTTTTTAACGCTACGCGACCGGGGGAGGCCCTACTTCCCCACGGCGTCGCTGCTCGCGCTCGCCATGGCGAAACGCCTCTTGCACCAGGGCGCGTAATTCGTCGTCATCCCACGGCTTGGTGATAAATTTATACACCCCGCCTTGATTCACCGCTTCGGTCACGGTTTTCAAATTGGTGTAGCCGGAAAGAATCAGCTGCACCGTGTCAGGGTAGAGTTCTTTGGCCCGGCGCAAAAACTCCGTGCCGCTCATTTCGGGCATACGCTGGTCGCTAAGAATGACGTGTACGTCGTTCATGGCCATGTATTCGAAAGCGTCGCTAGCGCGCTCAGCGGCGATAATCCGGTAGCCATCGCGGCGCAACACTCGGGTGAGCGCGCTCAGGATATTGGGTTCATCGTCGAGCAAAAGCAGCGTGGGCTTTATTTCGCCCTCGGTGCCTGTCTCGCTCGGTAGCGCCGGACCCTGCTCGCGCACAAAGCGAACTAAATCGTCAAACGGCATGGGCCGCGCGAAGTAAAAGCCCTGGAAGGTATGGCATAGCTGCTTGCGTAAAAAAGCGTGCTGGGCGGCGGTTTCCACGCCTTCGACGAGCACTTCCAGCTCCATTTTGGCCGCCATGGTGACCACGCCTTCAATGATCGCGGCGTCGCGATGGTCGCTGATCACCTCGCGCACAAACGAGCGGTCGATTTTGATCTTGTTGATCGGCAAGCGCTTTAAATAACTCAGACTGGAGAAGCCGGTGCCAAAATCGTCCATGGCGATATGCACACCGAGCTGGCGTAGCGAATACAGGGCACCAATCGCTCGCTCGGCGCTCTCCATCAGCACGCCTTCGGTGAGTTCAAGCTCTAACAGCGTCGGGTCGAAAGCGCTGGCTTTTAAAGTTTGCTCAACCGAATCAAGAAAACCGGGGCGCTGAAACTGCATGGGGGAAATATTCACCGCCATACTTGTGCGGCCAAAGCCCAGCGTATTGAGCTTTTGTCCATCGCGACAAGCCGTCGCCAACACCCACTCGCTGATCGGGATAATCTGGCCCCTGTCTTCGGCCAGGCTGATGAATTCACCGGGCGGAATATAGCCACGCTCAGGGTGACGCCAGCGTATCAGCGCCTCCACGCCCACCACACGGCCACTGGGGCTATGGATTTGCGGCTGGTAATGAAGCTCAAACTCTTCTTGCTCAATGGCCTTTTGCAAGGCACTGCGTAGCGCCACGTGAGCGCTCACTTTTTGATTGAGCTCTTCGGTATACCACTGATACGTGTTGCGCCCTTGGCGTTTGGCTTTGTACATCGCCAAGTCCGCCTCCTGGATGAGCGTCTTTGGACGATCCGTTTTGCCGTCGCTGGTGGTAATGCCGATACTCGCGGTGATGCGCATTTCACTGCCATTATGCCAATACGCAGAGGCCAGCCGGTGCAGAATCCGCTCCACCACGTAGAGCGCATCGCGTTCATCAGCAAGGTCCGGCAGCACCGCAACAAACTCATCGCTGCCAAAACGCGCGATGGTATCCCACGGGCGCAACACGGCCTCCAAGCGCCTGGCGACTTCGACCAGAATAAAATCGCCCACCTCGTGGCCGAGGGTGTCGTTAATGGGTTTGAAGTCGTCCAAATCTATAAACAGCACGGCCAAATAACGCTGATGACGTTGGGCTATTTGGCAGCCCTGCGCTAGGCGCTGCGCCAGCAAGGTGCGATTTGGCAACCCCGTCAGCGCATCATGGTTGGCGTTGTAGTCGATTTGTGACTGATATTCGCGCTGCTCGGAAATATCGTTTTGTACGCCGATGAAGTGTGTGACCACACCGCTCTCATCGCGCACTGGAGAAATATACAAATCATTCCAAAACAGCGCGCCATTGCGGCGATAGTTGCGCAGCGTCAAGTGCACGTCACGCTCGGCGTCAATGGCCTCGTGCAACACTCTGACGGCCTGTGGGTCGGTCTCGTCCCCTTGCAAAAAGCGGCAGTTACGCCCCATCGCCTCCTCACGGGAGTAACCGGTAATGCGCTCAAAGGCGGCATTAACGTAGACGATCGGCATACCGGGCTGCCTGGCATCGGCAATCACAATACCGTTGACGCTCGATTCCACACCGCGCTCAAGCAGCTTAAGCTGCCCTTCGGCCACTTTGCGCGCCTGGATATCTTGGGTAGAGCCCTGCACTTGCACAATCCGGCCGCTTTCGTCACGCACGGCTTGCCCCACCACCCGCACCCAACGCGTTTCCCCCTGGCGGGTGAGGATTTCTAACTCCTCATCAAAGCCTTCCCCCGCTTCGCTGCATTGGGCAAAGACGTAACGAATGCGCGCTTGCGAGCTGGGTGTATAAAAAGCGATAGCACTTTCTATCGTGGGTTGATAGCCCGGCTCGACGCCATGAATCCGGCATATCTCATCGGACCAGATCGGCAACCCGTCACGCAGGTTGACGTACCAGCCACCAATCAGCGCGGTGTCGCCGGCAATGTGAAAAAGCCGCTGATTATGCTGCAGCTGCGCTTCCAGTTGTTTGCGCTCGGTGATTTGGCGTGCGACGACGTAAATAATGCCATCCGCGCCTAGCGAGGCACTGACTTCCACCCAATGGCGCCGGCGTGAGGCGCTGACGATTTGTAGCTCAAACACCTCTACCACGTCGCCGTGCGCTAACCGCGTGAGGACATTGGCGACCAGCGGCTGATCCTCTTCGCTAACCACGAGCGCATAAGGGCGCCCGATCACCGCGTCTTCGCTGAACTCAAGTAAGGCCAAAAAAGCAGGATTTACCTGCAAAAAGGTGCCGCCTAAGTCCACGCTGCAAAATAAGTCATGGGACAGAGTAAAAAATTGTGCTAACTGCCCCGGTGTTGGAGCTTGAGCCATCATTGCCATTACATCCTATTAAAATTGTGTCGTCTAACGGGGAGGATCAAAACGCCGGCCAACGATGTTTTTATAGCGCTGATTTTTACTGTGTGGCCGGGTGCTTTATGATGAGAACTAACATAGTTTATTGGGCCGTGATAGCGGCGAAGGGAGAATAACGTGCAATCCATCACCAAGCTGCGTATCGCCACGCGAAAAAGCCAACTGGCCATGTGGCAAGCCGAACATGTGCGCGACCGCTTAATGGCCGCCAATCCTGGGCTCGAGGTCGAGCTGATCGCCCTTTCCACCAAGGGCGATAAGATTCTCGACACGCCGCTTTCCAAAATCGGCGGCAAAGCGCTGTTCGTCAAAGAACTCGAAGAAGCCATGCTGGATGGCCGTGCGGATATCGCCGTGCACTCGATGAAAGACGTGCCGATGCACTTTCCCGAAGGGCTGGGCCTGTCGGTGATTCTCGAAGGCGCCGACCCTACCGATGCGTTTGTCTCCAATCACTATCACAGTATTGATGAGTTGCCCGAAGGCGCGCGTGTCGGTACGGCGAGCCTACGCCGCGGCCTACAGCTTCGCGAGGCGCGCCCCGACCTTGAGATTCTTAATCTGCGCGGCAACGTGCAAACCCGCCTAGGCAAGCTCGACGCTGGCGATTTCGACGCCATTATCCTCGCCACTTCCGGCCTTAAGCGCTTAGGGCTTGAAGAACGCATTGCCCAAGCACTGCCGCCGGAAATCTGCCTGCCCGCGTGCGGCCAAGGAGCGCTGGGCATTGAGTGCCGCCTGCACGACCCGGAGCTGACCTCACTGCTCGCCCCGCTTGATGATGCCGACACCGCCACCCGCGTGCGCGCCGAGCGGGCGATGAATACGCGTCTCGATGGCGGCTGCCAGGTGCCCATTGGCGGCCATGCCGTGCTGGACAGAGCGAGTGAAACCCTGTGGTTGCGCGGCTTGGTCGGCAACCCAGAAGGCACCGAGGTGCTGCGCGCCGAAGGCAAAGGGTCTATGCACGAGCCCGAAGCGCTGGGCATTCGCGTGGCGGATGAGCTACTCGACCTCGGCGCAGGCGATATTCTGGCTGAGGTTTACGGTAGCCAGTGATGTCACCGGTACTGATCACTCGCCCCGGCGAGCGCGGCGCGGTACTCGCCGACGCGATTAAGCGGTGCGGCTTCACCGTGGAGCCGCTTGCCGTCATGCAGCTAGAAGCGCTGCCCGAAGACCCGGCGTTACGCAACCTATGGTTACATATTGATCAGTATCAAAAAATTATCGTCGTCAGTCCCTTTGCCGCAGAGTGTTTGAGTGCCGCATTTGATCGTTACTGGCCTCAACTGCCCATCGGCATTGACTACTACACTGTCGGCAGCGCCACGGCGCAAACGCTTCACGCGCAGTTAGAGGTACGGGTCCATGTGCCGACAAATGGCAGCGAAGATACCAGCGAGGCACTGCTCGCGCTGCCCTCACTACAGCACGTCGACCAGCAAAACGTGTTAATCGTCGCTGGGGAAGGTGGCCGCACATTGCTGGCCGATACCCTCAGCGCTCGCGGCGCCAACGTCACCCGCGCAAGCGTCTACCGCCGCGTCTACGGCCCCCCTGATGACCGCGCTCAAGCGCGGCTAACCCAGGGGAATTATCGGGCGTTGATCGTTACCAGCGGCGAACAGCTGCAACATCTGGCAAAATGGTGTGATCAGGCAGCCTTGAACCAACCGCTAATCGTTTCCAGTCGCCGTTTGGCTACACTGGCTGAAACACTGGGCTTTCGAGCCCCTACGGTAGCGTCAGGAGCAACACCGGCTGCGCTGACAGCCGCGTTGGCTCGGACCTGCAACCCGCCGGGGACCGATGTCGATCAAGGAACTTAACAAGGGCTAGCGACAGATGAGCAAACAACCAAACGATCAGGACGATACGCAGAAGGCGTCCGCCGCGTCGTCGAACAGCCAACCGAAAGCCGGTGGCACTAAGAACAGCGGCAATACGGCAAGCGCCAACACGGCCAAAACCGGTGCCAATAGCTCGAGTACCAACAGCGCGGGCTCAAAGCCAACGTCCAACGCCTCGAATTCAGCCAATAACACGAGTTCGAATACGGAAAGCGCGCGCCCTTCTGGCAACAAACCGGATGGCAAAGAAGGTAAAGAGAGTAAAGATTCGGATAATAAAGCGCCGCGCAGCACGAGCGATAAAAACGCCGCCGCCAAGCCCGACACGAAAACCGCTCCTGCAAGTGGTGCGTCAGGCCAAGCGTCGGCCAATAAAAGCAGCGGCAGCGACTCAAGCACGACCCCGCCTCCCGCCAGCCAAGACAAAGGCAAGGGCGGCGGCAAAGGCGGCGTCGTGGCGATTATCCTGGTGATTCTCCTAGCGGTTGTCCTGGCGTGGCTCGCCTGGCAAGGCTGGCAACGCTTGGAGAATCAGCAGCAGCGTATTGATGAGATCTCACAGCAGGCAAGCAACAGCGCCTCGCAAGAGGCGCTCAGCGCCCTCGAATCGCGCCTTGAAAGCGCCGAAGCGCAGCGCAGCCAAACGCTTGACGATACCGTTAGCGAGCTGCGTGACGACTTTGCAAGTTATCGCTCCGACGTCAACAGCACATTAGATAATGTGCTCAGCCAGCTCTCCCAAGAGCAAGAGACCGACGAGCGCGAGTGGCTACATGCCGAAGCGGCCTATCTGTTGCGCCTCGCCAATCAGCGCCTGCAGCTTGAGCGCGATGTCGAAGGTGCTGCCGCGCTACTGCGCACCGCTGATGAACGCTTAGCCGATGCCGACAACCCGGCGCTCACCCCAGTACGCCGCGAAATTGCCAGCGAACTGGCCGCGCTTGATGCTGTCCCCCGCGTTGACCGCACCGGTATCTACTTGGCACTCAATGCGCAGCAAGAGCGCATTGCGACACTGCGGTTGAACCAAGAAGTCGTCGATGCCGAACCGGTCACGTCTAACATGGAAGAGCCCCCCACCGGCACGTTCCAGCGCCAGCTGGCACGCTTTGGTGAAGAGCTCAAAGAGCTGGTGGTCATCCGCGAGCACGACGAAGCGCTCGAAGCGTTGATCACACCAGAGCAAGAATCGTATCTGCGCCAAAGCCTGCGCTTAATCCTTGAGCAATCGCAGTTGGCCCTACTCAAAGAAGAGCAAGCATTGTTTGAAGCCAGCCTCGATAAAGCACTGACGCTTCTTGATGGCTACTACGACACCTCGCGCAGCGACACTCAGAGCGTTATCGAGCGCCTAGAAACGCTCAAGCAAACCGAGGTAACGCCAGAGCTTCCCGATATCAGCGGCTCTCAGCAAGCGCTTAGCGAGTTCATCGACAACCGCTATCAATCGCGCAACGTAAACGGAGGTGAGGCATGAGAAAGCTTGTTCTCCTCATCATTGTCGGGCTGGCCGTCGGTGCTTTTTTCGGCCATCTGATGATGTCCGTGCCCGGCTACTGGCTGATACGGGTAGGCGACACCTCCGTGCAAACCTCGTTCTGGTTTGGCTTGGTACTGCTGCTCGGTGCGTTTATCGTCTTGCACTTTGCGCTGCGCCTGTTGGGCGGCATTATTCGCCCGGTCGGCCGTTTTCGCAGCTGGAATAGCCGTGCTCGCAACCGCCGCGCCATGAAGCGCACGGTCCGCGGGCTTGTCGCGCTGACCGATGGGCGCTGGAAAAAAGCCGAGAAGACCCTTGTGCGTGCGGCGGATGATTCCAGCACGCCGCTAGTCAACTACCTCTCCGCGGCTC
Source organism: Vreelandella vilamensis (assembly GCF_031451755.1). Classification (NCBI taxonomy): domain Bacteria; kingdom Pseudomonadati; phylum Pseudomonadota; class Gammaproteobacteria; order Oceanospirillales; family Halomonadaceae; genus Vreelandella; species Vreelandella vilamensis. Next base: position 89,331 of record NZ_JARWAN010000014.1, read on the forward strand.
TTGCCGCGCATTACCAAGGAGACTACGAGACATCGCAGGAGCACTTAAACAAGGCACAGCTCACTACCGAAGGCGCTGATACCGCCATTGGCTTGATGCAGGCGCAGCTGATGATCGACCGTCAGCAGCCGGAAGACGCCTTGGCGATTCTTAACCGCCTGGATAAAAAGCTCACCAATCACCCCCAAGTGCTCAAGCTACTCAAGCAGGTGCATTTAAGCGTCAACGATTGGGACGGCTTGCGCCGGTTGGTGCCGCGTCTTGCCGTGCAAAAGCTCATCTCGACCACCGAGCGCGAGCAGCTTGAATACCGCGCCTACCGCGAGCTGATTGTGTTTGAAAGCAAAAACCCCAGCGACGTTGAGCGTGTGCGTAGCCTCTGGGCCGATATGCCCGACTACCTGCGCGCCAATACCGAGCTGATCGTGCTTTACACCGAAGCGCTGGTGCAGGCGAGCGAAGAGCCTATCGCCGAGCGGCTTTTGAGCCACTCCCTCGACCATCACTGGGATGCGCGCTTGGTAAAACGCTTCGGTCTGCTTAATGTTGATGCGCGGCGCCAGCTCACCAAAGCCGAGCAATGGCTGAAAGAGCGCCCCAACGACCCTGAGCTCTTACTTGCCTGCGGGCGTCTTTCGCTACGCACCGGCCAGTGGAGCAAAGCGCAAGAGTATTTCGAAGCCAGCCAGCGCCAGCGCCCCAATGGCGAAGTGTGCGCGGAACTGGCGCGCTTGTACGCAAGCCTTGGCGAACATCAAAAAAGCCAACTCTACTACCGCCACAGCGTGGAGATGCTGGCGAAATCGTTGCCCTCGCTACCGCAGCCTAGCGATAGCAGTGCGTCAGGCACCGATGCGTCTAGCAAAAAAGCGACGAAAAGCGACGCGAAAAAAAGCGCTTAGCGCTTCGTCACCTCACACTCTTTAGCAACCCACACTGCGGGTGCCCCTTGGGGCACCCGCTTTTTTTTACTTCGCCGCCCGCATAATCGCCTCTAGCGCCGCATGGTAGCCCTGGGTGCCTAGGCCTGCTATCACCCCATCAGCGCGCAGTGACACATACGAATGGTGGCGAAACGCTTCGCGCTTGTGGACATTCGAGATATGCACCTCAATCACCTTGCCATCAAAGGCGTTAAGCGCATCCAAAATGGCCACGGAAGTGTGGGTATAGGCTGCCGGATTGATAATAATCGCGCAGGTACCGTCCTCACGCGCCGCCTGGATGACATCAATGAGTTCGCCTTCGTGATTGCTCTGGCGATAAACCAGCTCCCACCCGGCAAGCAGGGCTTGTTCGTGCAGGGCGTGGTTTACCTCCTGCAACGTTTCATGGCCGTAGATCTCCGGCTGCCGCGTGCCCAAAAGGTTAAGATTCGGCCCGTGTAATACCAAGATTTTTTGTTGCATCGATTGCGCTCCTTTAACGTTGCGCCATCATACAAAAAAGCGGACCTGGTGACGTCAACCAGGCCCGCTTATCCGCTTTTATACCGCTGTATCGTAAACGCGCTACTGCAACGCTTCGTCTAGCGTCAGATTAGTTGCCGCCCAAGACACGATATCCGACGACATGTCCAGATTCGCTTCATAGGCGGGATGCATGTCCGGCAACTTGTGGGCAATGCCTTTGTGGCAGTCGATACAGGTTTCCTCCCCTGAAGCTAACGACGTCGAGTGCGAACGCGCAGCGCGCTCGCTCTGCTCGGTGAAGTCCATCGAGTCAAACTCGTGACAGTTGCGGCACTCCAGCGAGTCGTTGGCTTCCAGTCGCGCCCACTCACGCTCGGCGAGCTCTCGACGCTTGGCCTCAAACTTCTCTTCGGTATCAATCGTGCCGAAAATCCAGCCCCACACCTCTTTTGATGCCTCCATTTTACGCGCGACTTTATCGGTCCAGTCGTGCGGCACGTGGCAATCCGAACAGATGGCGCGCACGCCCGAGCGGTTCGTGTAGTGAATCGTCGACTGAAGCTCCGCCAAAGGGCGCTGCATTTCATGGCAGGAGACGCAAAATTGCTCTGTGTTGGTCGCCTCCATCGCCGTATTAAAACCGCCCCAAAAGAGGATCCCGGCAAGAAAGCCACCTAGCGTCAAAAACCCCAGACTATAATGAACGCTTGGCCGGGTGAGAATGCGCCAATAACGGGCAAGAAATCGCTTCATGGTTCACCTCCCTCACGCTCACGAATCGCCTCTTTTAGCACTTCATCCACGGTGCGAAACTGACTTTCCACCAACGGCTTGGCATCGGTTTGCGGCACGTGGCACTGAGTGCAGAAATAGCGATCCGGCGAAACCGCAGCGAGCACCTGCTTATGGCGATCCATAAAGTGGGTAATGCTCACCATCGGCGCCCCGGCATCCACCGCATTTTCACGGCTATGACAGGTCAAGCAGCGATTGCTGCGTTTATCTACCTGATAATCGCGAATCGTGTGGGGAATAACCGGCGGCTGTTCGGGGTAATTCAACACCTCACGCCCAGCTTGTCTTGGCTCGCCGGCCATCGGGGCAGCCGGTAGCGTTTGACTGGCGGTGCCACCGGCGCGCAGACCATCCGGCGCAGACGGATCACGCAACTCCTGCGCTGTCGCGCTGCCTGCAACCAGCACGAAGAAAAAAGCGAACAGGGAAACCATTAACCGTTTCATCACAAGGCTCCTTATGGCGCTTATGCCAAGTTGACAAGTTCAAGGCGCACGGCGCACTTCTTGAAATCGGTTTGTTTTGAGATCGGATCGGTCGCATCCAACGTGACCTTGTTGATCAGGTGTGAAGCATCGAAAAACGGCACGTATACCAATCCTTTTGGAGTTTTCACGCGACCACGGGTCTCAACGCGCAAATGCACCTCGCCACGGCGGCTAGCAACCTTAACTTCACTCCCACGGCGGAAGCCCTGCTCGCGAGCGTCATCTGGGTGCATGTAAACCAGCGCTGCCGGCACCGCGCGGTGGAGCTCCGGCACCCGCCGGGTCATGGAGCCGGTGTGCCAATGCTCCAACACACGCCCCGTACACAGCCAGAAGGGGAAGTCGTCGTCCGGCGCCTCGGCGGGCGGCTCATGCGGCACGGCAAAAATCAGCGCCCGATTATCCGGCTTGCCGTAGAACTGCACGCCCGAGCCCTCTTCCACGTAAGGGTCGCGCCCCTCGCGGTAGCGCCACAGTGTCTCCTCGCCATCGACCACCGGCCAGCGCTTGCCGCGGGTTTCGTGGTACACCTCAAAGTGATCGAGGTCTTTGCCTTTACCGCGGCCAAAGCGGGCATACTCTTCAAACAGCCCTTTTTGAAGGTAGAAGCCGAAATCTTCCGATTCGTGGTTGTTATACTCCTGGGGAATATCGGAAAGTGGGTATTGGTCCACCTGCCCATTGGCGAATAGTGCGTCATACAGCGTTTTATCGCGCAGCTCCGGGGCTTTGCTTAGCTGCTCCTCGGGCCACACTTCATCGACACGGATGCGCTTAGAGAGCGCGACCGTTTGCCACAAATCAGAGCGTGCCTCACCGGGTGCTGGCACCAGTTCACGGAAAAATTGCGTGCGCCGCTCGGAGTTGCCAAACGCGCCTTCTTTTTCCACCCAACCGGCGGTGGGCAGAATCAAATCGGCGTTCTGCGCTGAGACGGTGGGGTAAATATCCGAGACGATGACAAAGGCTTCAGGGTTACGCCAGCCGGGTAGAATCTCCTGCATGGCGTTAGGGCCGGCCTGGACGTTGTTCGTTACCTGCGTCCAATAAACCTTCAGATCACCATCTTTTAAGCGACGGCTTTGCTCCACGGCGTGAAAGCCCACTTTGGCGGGTATGGTGCCTTCCGGTAGCTTCCAGATCTCTTCGGCTCGCTTACGGTGATCCGGATTCATCACCACCATATCGGCGGGCAAGCGGTGAGCAAAGGTACCGACCTCGCGCGCCGTACCGCAGGCGGAAGGCTGACCCGTGAGCGAAAAGGGGCTGTTGCCCGGTTCGGAAATTTTGCCGGTTAGGAGATGCAGGTTATAGATCAGGTTATTCACCCACACGCCGCGGGTGTGCTGGTTGACGCCCATGGTCCAGAACGTCATGACTTTCTTGTCGGGGTCGGCGTAGAGCTCGGCAAGGGCTTCCAAGCGGCTCTCCGATACGCCGGATTCGCGCGCGGCGCGCTCTACCGTATAAGGCTTAACGTACTCGGCGAACTCCTCAAACGACATATCCGACCAGCTGTTAGCGTTATCCGCGTTGGCGGCCGCCTGCTGCAGCGGGTGTTCATCGCGTAGCCCGTAGCCAATATCATCGGTGCCGCGGGCAAAGTTAACGTGGCGATCCACGAAGTCACGGTTCACGCGGTCGGTTTGGATAATGTGATTGGCGATGTAGTTGAGAATAGGAATATCCGCATGGGGCTTCATCACCATGGGGATATCGGCCAAATCAAAGCTTCTGTGCTCAAAAGTCGAGAGCACGGCGACTTGCGTATCCGGGAACGAGAGCCGACGGTCGGTCACTCGTGTCCAGAGAACCGGGTGCATTTCCGCCATATTAGAGCCCCAAAGCACAAAGGCGTCGGCGTGCTCAATGTCGTCGTAGACGCCCATCGGCTCATCCGAGCCAAACGTGCGAATAAAGCCGAATACCGCGGAGGCCATGCAGTGACGTGCGTTGGGGTCGATGTTGTTGGTGCGAAACCCGCCCTTAAAAAGCTTGCTTGAGGCGTAGCCTTCCCAGATGGTCCACTGGCCCGAACCGAACATGCCCACACTTTCCGGGCCATGGTCACGGATGGCCGCTTTAAACTTATCGGCCATGATGTCGAGCGCCTCATCCCACGAGACAGGCTCGAAATCGCCGTTTTTATCGTAGACTCCGTTGCTCTTGCGCAACAACGGCTGTGTCAGACGGTCTTTGCCGTACAAAATTTTCGACAGAAAATAGCCTTTCACGCAGTTAAGGCCGCGGTTCACCTCGGACTGATTATCCCCGTGCGTGGCCACGATCTTACCGTCGTGCGTCCCCACCATCACACTGCAGCCCACCCCGCAAAAGCGGCATGGGGCTTTATCCCAGTTAAGCCGCGTGAGTTCAGTGTTGGTGATCAAGTTACTGGCACCGGCCGGGATCGTCATCCCCGCCGTTGCCGCCGCCGCCGCCGCGGCATTGGCTTTCACAAATTCTCGGCGTGTTAGCTTCATGGCTCCCCCTTCTTTTTTTTGGTCTTGAGACGCTAGTCTTGAGGCTCATCAGCGGTGTCTGCCGCTAACACCTCGTGGTACACCAGCGCGGCATCCAAGACCCCTGGCTGATCGCGTACCGTCTCCATCAGCTGTAGTAGTGCTTTTTCGTCATTATTTTCTGCGACAACGACAAGCTTTCCCGCCTCGTCTTCCCCCCGGATGTCGCAATTGGGCTGCTCGGCCAACCACTGCACCGTCGCGGCCAGTGCGTCGGGTTTTACGTGAACAATAAAACTCACGATGTGCAGCGTGTTATCAGGCATAGGCGTTTCCTTTTATGTTCCGGCCGGGCGAAGATTCTTCATAGTGATCGCGTCGTTTGGGCAAGCGGGCTGGCAGGCTCCACAGCCGGTACAGCTCTCGCTATTTAGAACCGGTATGGGCGGTTGACCTCCCGCCATCAACGGAAACGCAATCGCTCGCCATTCGCAGGCGTCCTGGCAACTTTGGCAATGGATCCCGGCAAACGCTAAGCAGTGCGAGGCGATATCAGCGCGCCAAGGAAAAGCCGCCGTATGACGCTCCTCACCCGTCGGCGGTGCAATGGCAACGGGCTCGCACACCTCAGCGCATTCACCGCACAGCGTGCAGCCCTCTTGGGCAAACGAAATTTCCGGAAAGCCTCCGCCGCCACGGACTAACACGTGCTCAGGGCATTGCGTAATACAGGCATCGCAGCGCGTGCAGACATCGAGAAAATCATCCCGTGCCCAGGGCGGACGCTTAACACTCGCTTTTCCCGTTAAAGCACGAAACATTTGGCGCCGCTGATTATTATGTGAGTTACGTGAGCGCATACCGCGAATACTTTACCCCCAACTTCCTTTAAACCTTCATGCACTCCATTACCCATTGCGCCGTTTCGGCTTAGGTCGGCGGCCCAGGCGGACCGGCAAGCATTTGAAATATCCAAACGGCAAAGCCATAGCCGCCTACAACCCCAAAGGCTAAAATAGGAAAGAGTAAAATGATGATAAATAAAAAGAGTTTTAATTCTTTGGCTTTAAGCGATTTGTTGTCTTCTACTATATCGTTATTATTTTGTGACATTTTATCCCCCTCTCGATTTTTTCCCCTCAAAAAGACACCACTTTTATGATGGCAATCGCTAATTCGATAGCATGCCTTTATTTTATTGATGCATTATAAGTATTAATGTTGACGTAATGTTTAACCTACATCAACTTCATCAGATTCGCGAGTTTAATGCCTATGTTTTTGGCTCGCTAAGATGTGCCCCACGTAAGCGCCGAGAATCCAGCCACTGACACTAAGCAATACATAAAACGCCGCCAACACCGCTTGCCCTCGCTGCCAAAGCAGCAGCGCTTCTAAGCTGAAAAGCGAAAAGGTCGTAAAACCGCCACAAAAGCCGGCAAGCCAAAAGTGGTGCCAACGAGAAACATGGCCCTGCGGGTGCGTGAGGGCATGAGCCGCAAGCCAGGCAATAAGCCCCGAGCCGATCACATTGACCATGAGCGTTCCCCAGGGAAACCACGGCCCCAACGTTTGCCAGGCACTCATTGCGATCACATGGCGCAATCCAGCACCCAGCGCACCGCCAAGTCCGACGGCGGCATAAGCTTTCAACATATTATTGTCACCTACGTTACGAGCTGACATAACGCTACCCCAGCGCCTGTGCCAGCGCGTCACTTGTTTCATAGCCCGTCAAATAGCCCAATACGGCCACGGCAATTCCCCCCGTCGCGCTGATTAACAGGTAGCCTATGGCCGCTTGCCGGCGTGTTTGTTGCCACAGCGTAAGCGTTTGCAGGCTCAACGACGACACCGTGGAGTAGCCACCTAAAAGCCCTACTGCGGCGACCTCCCAGCCTAAACTATCGAGCGACATCTCCAGCGCTTGCCACACGCCAAACGCGACGCCAAGCAAAAACGCCGCCGACAGATTCACCACAAGCGTACCCCAGGGAAAGCGCGTGCCCGCGCGGCGCGTCACCGCATTGCCCACCCACAGGCGCAACATGGCCCCGACAGCCCCCCCTAACATCACGCCAATTAGGCCTGTCGCTGTTAACATGTCATTTCTCCACCATTTGATTCCCACGCCATGACACCACCGCTCTACCTAGGCCTCCCCATGTGGGCCAACCACGATTGGCAAGGAAGCCTTTACCCGCCCCATGCGAAACGCGAACTGCTGCGTGACTATGCCGCCGTTTTTACCAGCGTGGAAGGCAACACGACGTTTTACAGCGGCGCACCCAGCGCTGCGACGATCAGCGCCTGGGCAAAGCAAGCGCCCGACACGTTTCGCTTCTGCTTTAAATTGCCGGCTTATGTCACGCACGATAAGCGTTTGCGTTGCCTCGACGACGCTTGGGCCTTTTTAGACGCGCTCACCCCGCTACATTCTCGACTCGGGCCGACCATGGTACAGCTGCCACGTGATTTCGGTCCTTCTGAGCTGCCCAAACTGGAAGCGTTACTCGCGGCTTGGCCCGCCGAGTTACCCTGCGCGGTGGAAGTCCGCCACCCGGAATTTTTCCACAAGGGGAGCGCCGAGCGTGATCTCAACCAATTGTTGATAACTTTTCATGCTAACCGCGTCATGCTGGATGTACGCCCGCTCTTTTCCACATCGCCCCAAGACTCGCCAGGCCTTGGGCACGCGCATCAGGAAAAGCCGAGACTCCCGCTACACGTGCTTTCCACGGCAGACCAGCCGGTTATTCGTTACATTGGTCATCTTGACAAACAGATTAATAGCGACTATTTCGAGCCATGGAAAAAACAGCTCAGCTTGTGGATAAATCAGGGGAAAACCCCTTTCTTATTTGTGCATACTGCCGATAATCGCCGCTCACCAGAGCTGGCTCGCCACCTTTATCGCAAGCTTGCTGAGTGCATCTCCCTACCTGAGCTCGCGGCGTTTGCGGCGACAAAGCAAGCCCCGCTGTTCTGACACTCTTTCAACTCTAATACTCTTTCAGCTCTAATACTTTTTTAGCTCTAACGCCCTTATCAGCTCTAACATCCTTTCAGCTTTAACGCCTTTTCAGCCAACTCGACTGGCATACGCGCGTTTGATCAGATAAATTGCCCTTACTTTCGGAAAACGCTGGCAATTCGATATACGATAGCGGCTATCTTTGGCTGTTTTCGTACGTCACTTTCCGAAACAGTGTGTTAAAACACTAACCCAATACAGCATTACAACGTAATCCAATAATAGGTGATGTATGGCAAAACTTGCGCATGCGCAATGGTCATCGAAGATGGCATTTGTGCTCGCCGCTGCGGGCTCTGCGGTCGGCCTAGGCAATATTTGGCGCTTTTCTTACCTTGTGGGTGAGAGCGGCGGGGCAGCATTCGTTCTCGTTTATCTCGCCTGTGTGGCGTTGGTGGGCGTGCCGATTTTGATCTCGGAATGGATGATTGGCCGTCGCGGGCAGAAAAATCCCATTGACAGTATGGCGGAGCTCGCCGAGAAGAGCGGTAAAACGAAAGCGTGGGCGCTGGTGGGTTTCAGCGGCATGCTGGCGGGGTTCTTGATCCTGTCGTTTTATAGCGTGATTGGCGGTTGGTCGCTCAACTACACCTTAAACGCGGTCACCGGTGTCTTTAGCGGCCAGGATGCAGACAGCATCAGCGCGATCTTCACCGGCATGTTGGCAAGCCCTGGTACGCTGCTTTTATGGCACTCGGCCTTTATGCTGCTGGTGATTGGCATTGTCGCCCGCGGTGTCACCAAGGGCCTTGAAAGCGCCGTGCGCTCGATGATGCCGGCGCTGGTAATATTGATGCTGATTCTGGTCGGCTACGGCATGACCACCGGCCACTTCGGCGAAACGCTCGCGTTCATGTTTAGCCCTGATTGGGGCGCCTTGGATGGCGGTGTTGTCTTAGCAGCCATGGGGCAGGCCTTTTTCACGCTTTCGCTGGGCATGGGCATTATGATGGCCTACGGCTCTTATCTGGGCGAAGACGTCAAGCTACTCAGCACCGCGCGTACGGTGATCATTCTCGACACGGTGATTGCGTTACTTGCCGGTCTTGCGATCTTCCCCATCGTCTTTGCCAACGGCTTAGATGCCGGTGAAGGTCCGGGACTGATCTTTATCACGCTGCCCAACGCCTTTGGCAACATGACCGGCGGTGTGATTCTCGGCCTGATGTTCTTCTTGCTGCTGACCTTTGCCGCACTCACTTCCGCGATTTCGCTTTTGGAGCCAACGGTCGAGATGCTAGAAGAACGCACCTCGCTGCCGCGTGTGACGGCCACGATCGTCAGTGGTATTGCCGTGTGGCTACTGGGTATCGCGGCACTGCTATCGTTTAACGCCTGGTCCGAGTTTTTGATCTTTGGGCTTAATGTCTTCGATCTCTTGGATACCTTTACCGCGAAGATCTTGCTGCCGTTGACTGGCTTGGGCGCCGTGGTCTTTGTTGCCTGGCGCTTGGATCGTAAGAGTGTGGAAACAGAGCTTGAACTCTCTGCCACCGGGCTTACGGTGTGGAACATTGTGGCACGTGTGATCGCGCCCATTGGGGTTATCGCGGTATTCATCGCTGGCTTTATGTAAAGCCTCCGCTACCACGTTAACTCTAACGCCCTGCCGCTACGGCAGGGCGTTTTTCTTTCCTACCTGTTTGGTCCCGGATGATGAAATCGCCCATAGAAGTTATCCTCTGCTAGCAGCCAGGGAGCTTCTTCATCAATTTATCCGGGAGCAGGTT
>NZ_JARWAN010000015.1:0-95756 GCF_031451755.1 Vreelandella vilamensis
GAGCCATGATCAAACTCTTCAGTTTACAATCATTGTGATGCTTACTCGTCACCCGAAGGCAACAAAAGCGCATCAAACTTGGCTCAAGGTTTTCAAACGTTCTTCAAAGACCAAAAGTCTTTGTTGAGTCGCTTGCCTTGATATTAGGTGATTTATCACCCTCATCGGCAAGCGCCCACATGAATTACCTGATCACATTATTAAAGAGCATTTCGTTGAGGAAAGCGATTCGATAACCGGAATGGCTTGCCTCAGCGAGGAAGGCGTATTCTACGCCGTTCCGTGTGTTTGTCAATCACTGCTTTGAGTGAGTGGAGTGAAGAAAGTAAAAAAGTGACTGAAATACACCACTTTTACCTATACCTCTAACTCTCTGACAAACCGAAGGTTTTCACCTTCAATCACCGCCGGTAACGCCCTGCGTCCCCGGCAGCGGATGCGTACTCTACGGGTTCACCGACAGGTTGGCAAGGGGTTTGTGACAGAAAATTCAAACAAGCGTCACACGGGCGTAACGTTTCTTACCTGCTTGAACGACATATGCCTTACCCGTAGCCAGCATGGTGTCCTGGGCAACGACTTCGCCGTCGACTTTGACACTGCCATTTTTCAGCATGTCTTTGGCCTGGGCACTGTTCTTGGTCAGTCCTGAACGGTTCAACACAGCGGCTATTGGTGCCTGCTCACCACCGTCAAAATCGACCTCGACTTCGGGCAGGTCTTCGGGCAGCTCCCCATCGGCAAGCTGATTACCCGCTGACTTGTGTGCATTCGCCGCCGCTTCTTCATTGTGGTAGCGACTAATCAGCTCACGCGCCAACACCATTTTAATATCACGCGGGTTAGCGCCCTGTTCGACCTCACGCTTAAGCGCCTCAATCTCTTCGTTGGACTTCAGCGATAACAGCTCGAAATAGCGCCACATTAAACTATCGGGCATGGAGACCAGCTTGTTAAACATCGAACCTGGCGTGTCGTCGACGCCGACATAGTTACCCAGCGACTTGGACATCTTTTGCACGCCATCCAAGCCTTCCAAAAGCGGCATTGTGATGACCACTTGCGGCTCATGGCCGAAGTGTTTTTGAATTTCGCGCCCCATTAACAGGTTAAATTTTTGATCGGTGCCGCCTAGTTCGATATCAGCGTCTAACGCGACGGAGTCGTAACCTTGAACAAGTGGGTAGAGAAATTCGTGAATCGCAATAGGCTGATTGGCTCTATAACGCTTTTCAAAATCATCTCGTTCCAGCATACGAGCCACGGTAGTCTGTGCGGCGAGTTCGATCATCTTGGCGGCAGACAGGTCACTAAACCATTCGGAGTTAAAACGCACCTCCGTTTTTTCCGCATCGAGGATTTTGAACACCTGCGCTTTATAGGTTTCGGCGTTGGCTTTGACCTCTGCCTCGGTGAGCGGTTTGCGGGTGACATTTTTGCCCGTTGGATCGCCAATGCGGCCAGTAAAGTCACCGATCAAGAAAATGACCGTGTGGCCTAGATCCTGAAACTGGCGCATTTTGGTCAACAGAACACTATGGCCTAAGTGAAGATCCGGCGCGGTAGGGTCAAAACCTGCTTTAATGCGCAGCTTACGGCCAGAGGCGAGCTTTTGCTTCAACTCGTCTTCCACCAAAATTTCATGTGTGCCGCGTGACAGCAGCGCCAGCGCCTGATCCACCTCGCTCATTGCTTTTCTCCATTGACTCAATCCGCCCAGCAGGGCGTTAGGGGTGATAAATAGCGCATGATGTTACCATGCTCGCTACGTTTGGTTGAGCCTTTACACGCGTGAAACCACCCAATCCTGCGCTAGCTTCAAGAGAAAGCCCTATGCAAAACGCGTCTGAACGCTATATCGGCTTAATGTCCGGCACCAGTCTCGACGGCATTGATGCGGCGCTGGTTGAGCTCTCGTCCAATACCGCACCGCGTCTTATCGCGACCCATGCCGTCGCGATGCCGCCCCTCTTGCGTCAAGCACTGCTGACGCTGTGTCACGCCGAGCAGGCGAGCTTTGCCCAGCTTGCCACCGCCGAAGAGGCTTTCTGCCAGCTGCAGGCCGAGGCCGTGAATACCCTACTGCGCCAACAGACACTCGCGCCCGGTGATATTCGCGCCATTGGCAGCCACGGCCAAACGATTGAGCATGCCCCCAACGGCTACAACGGCAGCCCAGCCTATACGCTACAGCTCGACAACCCGAGCCGGCTTGCCGAGCTAACGGGCTGTCGTGTGGTCGCCGATTTTCGCCGCCGCGATTTAGCCGCCGGCGGCCAGGCGGCGCCGTTGGCACCGGCGTTTCACCAAGCGCTTTTTCAGGCGAATAACCAAGACCATGTGATTCTAAATCTGGGCGGTTTTGCCAACATCACGTGGTTATCACAGGGAACCGCGTCGCCACTGGGTTTTGATACTGGCCCGGCAAACGTGCTTCTGGACGTATGGTACCAACGCCACCACAACGGCACATTCGACGGCAATGGCCGTTGGGCCGCCGGTGGAAGAATCGATCACGCGCTGCTTGAGCGGCTTTTGAGCGAGCCGTTTTTTCACCAACCACCGCCACGCAGCACCGGCCGCGAACTGTTTCACCTACCCTGGTTGGCGCGCCATTTAAGCGGCGAAGAGAAAGCACAAGACGTGCAAGCAACACTCGCGGAGCTGACCGCCGCAAGCGTTGCCCAAGGCATTACGCAATTGATTGGTGAGACGCCTTTCACGCTGGTTATTGCCGGCGGCGGAGCCCACAACGGTGACTTATGCCAACGGCTCGCGCGCTATCTGCCGAAGGCAACGCTCAGCACGCCGGACGCCTGGGGCTGGCCTGCCGACTGGATCGAGGCGGGGGCATTTGCTTGGCTGGCGTACCGGCGTTTGCACAACTTGCCAAGCAATTTACCCAGCGTTACTGGCGCCGCCGGGCCGCGGGTGCTCGGCGGTGTTTACGCCCCATGAGCAACGTTATGGCAAGCGGCTAAAAGTCATCTTCGTCGCGCAGCGCCAGACCGCTAGGCACTTGCTCATCAAGCGACATATCAGCGTCAGCGCCGCCGTATTTGAGCATCATACGCAAGTCATTCGCCGAATCCGCGTGCGCCAGCGCCACCTCTTCGGTGATATCTCCCGCTTGGTGTAGATCAAACAGCGCCTGATCGAACGTCTGCATGCCACCGTCGCGGGATTTCGTCATCGCGGCTTTAATTTCACCGACTTTGCCTTTACTGATCAGGTCCGCAATGCGCGGCGACTGCAGCATGATTTCAATTGCCGCGCAGCGTCCTCCACTCTTCTTGGGTAGCAACTGCTGCGCCACAATGGCGCGAAGATTGAGCGACAGATCCATCCAGATCTGCTCGTGGCGCTCATGCGGGAAGAAATTGATAATGCGATCTAACGCCTGGTTAGCATTATTAGCGTGCAGCGTTGCCAAACAAAGATGCCCGGTTTCGGCAAACGTTAGCGCGTGTTCCATGGTTTCGCGCGTGCGAATTTCACCGATAAGGATCACATCCGGCGCCTGGCGCAGCGTGTTTTTCAGCGCCACTTCAAACGATTCGGTATCGATACCCACTTCGCGCTGATTCACGATGGCGCGTTTATGCGGGTGAATGTACTCAATCGGGTCTTCGACGCTGATGATATGCCCACCGACGGTCTCGTTGCGCTGCTGGATCATCGCCGCCAGCGTGGTGGATTTACCCGTACCGGTTCCGCCGACCACCAGCACCAGCCCGCGTTTCGCCCGCGCCAACTCGCCCAACGCCGAGGGCACACCAAGGCTTTCCAACGCCGGGATTTCCAGCGAAATACGGCGAATCACCATCGCCATCTGGTTGCGTTGCTGAAACGCACTGACACGAAAGCGGCCTTTTTCACCAAGACTCAACGCAAAGTTGGCTTCTCGATCCTCTTGAAAGCGCTGACGCAGTCCTTCCGGCACGGTGTTTGTCACCAGCTCTTTTACCTGATGCTCGCTGAGCGGCTGCTTCCCCAACGGGGTTAAGCCATCCGACATTTTAAAGCTCGGCGGCGCCCCCACCGAAATGAGCAAATCGGAGGCCTCCTGCTCGACCATAATGCCGAGAAGTTGGTGCAACCATTGGGTCGGTGTGACGATTTCGCTCATGGTTCTCTCCTTAATTTCTGCCATCGACCGTCAGATCGACAGCTCACCCTTGGCGCGTGCCTGTGCCTCTTCACGACTGACTTTGCCCTCTTTCACCAGCTGCGTCAGCGAGGCATCGAGAGTTTGCATGCCAAGACTGCCACCGGTTTGAATCGCCGAGTAAATTTGCGCTACCTTATCTTCGCGAATCAAATTACGCACCGCCGAGGTGGCAATCAGGATTTCGTGAGCCGCCACGCGTCCCCCGCCCTGGCGCTTGAGCAACGACTGCGACACCACCGCTTGCAACGACTCAGAGAGCATTGAGCGCACCATCGATTTTTCTTCGCCGGGAAACACGTCGATAATCCGGTCAATCGTCTTGGCCGCCGAGGTGGTGTGCAGGGTGCCAAACACCAGATGCCCGGTTTCCGCCGCCGTCAGCGCTAAGCGAATGGTTTCCAAATCGCGCAGTTCCCCGACCAAAATCACATCCGGGTCTTCACGCAAGGCACTGCGCAAGGCATCGGCAAAGCTGTGGGTGTCGCGGTGTACTTCGCGCTGGTTAATCAAGCAGCGCTTACTGGTGTGAACAAACTCCACCGGGTCTTCTATGGTGAGAATGTGCTCGTAGCGGTGGTTATTGACGTAGTCAATCATCGCCGCGAGCGTTGTCGATTTACCCGAGCCAGTGGGGCCGGTTACCAGTACCAACCCGCGCGGCAGCATGGAGAAACGCTCAAACACCTCGCCAAGCCCCAGCGCCTCCATCGACAGCACTTCATTGGGAATGGTGCGAAATACCGCCCCCGCGCCGCGAGCTTGGTTAAAAGCGTTAACCCTAAAGCGGGCCACGCCCGGCACTTCAAAGGAAAAATCCACTTCTAAGTGCTCTTCGTAGTCACGCCGCTGGCGATCGCCCATGATGTCATAGATCAATTTGCGTACGTCGTTGTTTTCCATCGCCGGCACATTGAGTCGGCGAATATCGCCATCAACGCGTATCATGGGCGGCAATCCTGCGGATAAGTGCAGGTCGGAGGCATTCTGCTTTGCCGAGAATGCCAGCAGTTCGGTAATATCCATTTCACTTCCCCAGCTGCGGTAAGGTGCTTGAGTATGACAGAGATTGCGCTTGATACGTCACTCGCCAGCGCACGTGAGCGTTTAACGCGCGCGTTAGACGCCGCTGGCCGGCCTCACGATGACGCCCGCCTCCTCGCGGTGAGCAAGACCAAGCCCGCCTTGATGATCCGCCAGGCATGGCAGCTTGGCCAGCGCGAGTTTGGCGAAAACTACCTCCAAGAAGCGCTGGATAAGCAAGCGGATCTGGCCGATCTCGACGGGATCGTGTGGCATTTTATTGGCCCGCTGCAATCCAATAAAACCCGCGCGGTGGCCGAGCACTTTGATTGGGTACACAGCGTCGACCGGCTCAAAATTGCCAGGCGCCTAAGCGAGCAGCGTCCTGAAACATTAGGCCCGCTCAATATCTGTCTACAAGTCAATATCAGCCGTGAAGAAAGCAAAGCCGGCGTGATGCCAAAAGCGCTCGGTGAGCTTGCCGCCGCAGTGGCCGAATTGCCACGTTTGCGTTTGCGCGGGCTGATGGCGATTCCCGCCCCTGCCGAGACGTTAGACGCACAGCGCAAGCCGCTTGCAGCGCTGCGCGAAGCGCAAGAAGCTCTCAAGCAAGCGCTACCTGAGACGCCGCTGGATACGCTTTCCATGGGCATGAGCGATGACCTTGAAGCCGCTATTTTGGAAGGCGCGACACTTGTGCGCTTAGGCACGGCGATTTTCGGCGCGCGTAACCCGCGCTAGCACCCCGTCTCATTCACTACTGACGTTACAAGGACATCCCATGGCGAATCACATTACCTTCATCGGCGCCGGCAACATGGCAAGCGCCATCATTGGCGGCCTCATCGACAGCGGCTTTTCCCCTTCGAGCATCACCGCCACCTCGCCCGACGACGCGATGCTGGCTCCCGTGCGCGAGCGCCTGGGCATTCATACCGATACCGATAACAACGCTGCCGTCAGTCAGGCCGATGTCGTGGTGCTGGCGGTGAAGCCACAAATCATGCGCCAGGTGTGTGAGGCGATGCGCGACAGCGTTCAGCACCAGAAGCCGCTGATTATCTCGATCGCCGCAGGCCTTGATGCCGACACCATCGACGCATGGCTTGGCGGCGGTAATGCGTTAGTGCGCTGTATGCCCAATACGCCCTCGCTGGTGGGCTACGGCGCCAGCGGCCTCTTTGCCAACGCCCGTGTCAGCGCTGAGCAGCGCGACGTTGCCACCGAGTTAATGGAAGCGGTCGGCATCGTCGAGTGGGTAGAAGACGAAGCGTTACTTGAGGCGGTGACCGCGGTTTCCGGCAGCGCACCGGCTTACTTTTTCTTAATGTTTGAAGCCATGGAAGAAGCGGGCGTTAAGCTGGGCCTACCTGCGGCAACGGCGCGGCGTTTGGCGATACAAACCGCCCTCGGCGCCGCTACCATGGCCAAACAGAGCGACAAAGACCCGGCGACGCTAAAACAAAACGTGATGTCACCGGGCGGCACCACCGAGCGGGCCATTGCCCACCTGGAAGAGGCTAACCTGCGCGGCACCATGGAGGAGGCGATGCAAGCCTGCGCCAAACGTGCCCAAGAAATGGCCAAAGAGCTAAGCACAAATAACTAAGCGGCAAAACTTAATCATCCACACGACGTATATCATACGCACTACCACGGACCACCACGTGACGACGGAGAGAACATAATGGGCAACTCACTGGGCAGCGCGGGGTTGATGCTGGTCAACTCATTGATCAACATTTACCTGTTTATTTTGATGCTGCGCTTTTTACTGCAGGCCTCACAAGCCGATTATTACAACCCGCTGAGCCAAACGGTGGTGAAAATCACCCAGCCGGTGGTGGGGCTTTTTCAGGGCTTTCTCGGCCCGGTCGCCGGGCGTTTTGACCTTGCCACCTTGGCCGCCGGTTTTGTGCTGAAAGTGCTAAGCATGATGGCGATCTTTATGGTGATCGGCGTGGGTATGCCGCCCATCGTTGGCCTGTTGATCGGCGGGGTGGCGGCGCTGGCCAATGCAATTTTAAAAATCTACTTTTTTGCTCTGATCGTGATGATCATCTTGAGCTGGGTTGCCCCTAATGCCAGCCACCCCGGCGCGCTTTTGGTAATGCAGCTCGTTGAGCCCATCATGGCGCCAGTGCGCAAGGTGATCCCGCCGCTGGGCATGATCGATCTGTCTCCTATCGTGGTGTTTATCGCCATCAACCTGATCGATGGGTTAGTCGTCGGCGCGCTTGTGCGAGCGGCCGGTATTTCCGGCGCACTGATTGGGCTTTAGTCGTTTACCCAAGACTTACGTCATTAAAGATCGTTCTAGCAAACGGGGTTTATGCAGTTCATGCCTGATTCCTACACTGAGGCGGCGGACACTCACTCGGCGAGCACTCTCCCCGCGGATTCTGTGGGCGTTATCACCCCAGAAATCGCGCATTTTGCCACACCGCTCTCACTGGCGTGTGGCAAAGTGTTGCCCGAGTACGATTTGGTCTATGAAACCTACGGCACGCTTAACGCCGAGCGCAGTAACGCCGTGCTCATTTGCCATGCGCTCTCGGGGCATCACCACGCCGCTGGCTTTCACAGCGCTGACGACCGCAAGCCGGGCTGGTGGGACGCCCATATTGGACCGGGTAAATCCATCGACACCAATCGCTTTTTTGTCGTGTCGCTTAATAACCTGGGGGGCTGTCACGGCAGCACCGGGCCGCTGAGCCACAACCCGGGAACTGGCCGCCAATGGGGGCCGGATTTTCCCATGATAACCGTCAGCGATTGGGTCGAAAGCCAAGTGCGGCTGGCAGATTATCTTGGCATTGAACGCTGGGCCGTCGCGGTAGGGGGAAGTCTCGGCGGCATGCAGGTGATGCAGTGGAGCATGGCCTACCCCGAACGCGTCGCTAACGCAGTGGTCATTGCCGCCACACCGCGCCTTTCAGCGCAAAATATCGCCTTTAACGAGGTCGCACGCCAAGCGATTCGCTCCGACCCTGACTTTCATGCCGGGTGGTACGGTGAGCACGATACCGTGCCCAAGCGCGGGCTTAAGCTGGCGCGCATGGTAGGTCACATTACCTATCTTTCTGAAGATGCGATGGGCAGCAAGTTTGGCCGTGATTTGCGCAGCAACGACTTAAACTTCGGTTTCGACGTCGAGTTTCAGGTGGAATCTTATTTGCGCCACCAGGGTGACACCTTCTCTACTACCTTTGACGCTAACACCTACTTGTTAATGACCAAGGCACTGGACTACTTCGACCCGGCGGCGATCTATGGCGGCGATCTTTCCCGCGCACTGGCACCGGCGCAGTGCCCGTTTTTGGTCATGAGCTTTACCAGCGACTGGCGTTTCCCACCCTCGCGCTCGCGCGAATTGGTGGACGCGTTGATTCATGCGGGCAAGCCCGTAAGCTTTGCCAATATCGATTCTCCTTTCGGCCACGATGCCTTCTTACTGCCGGATGAGCGCTATCACGCCATGTTCAGTGCGTTTATGCAGCGCGCCGCACGCGACTTAAACCTGGACACGCATGCCAACAAGGAGGTGACGTCGTGATGCGCGCCGACCTGGACATCATTTACGATTGGGTGCCGCAAGGCGCTCGTATTCTTGACCTTGCTTGCGGCGATGGCGTATTGCTCGAAGCGCTGGCCAAGCACAAAAATGTCAGCGGTTATGGGTTAGAAATTGACCCGGACGGCATCACTGGCTGTGTCAAACGCGGCGTCAATGTGATCGAACACAACCTTGACGATGGCTTGGGCAGTTTTAGCGATAACAGCTACGATCAGGTGATCATGACTCAGGCGCTGCAAGCGCTTCGCCGCCCGGACAAAATGCTCGATGAAATGCTGCGCGTCGCCGAGGAGGGCATTATCACCTTCCCCAACTTCGCCTACTGGCGCCACCGGGTTCACTTGGGGCTGCGCGGCTATATGCCGGTATCCAAATCGCTGCCACATGCCTGGTTTGATACGCCCAATATTCACCTGTCGACCTTCAACGATTTTGAACATCTGTGCCGTTATAAAGGTCTGATGATCGTGGATCGTGCCGTCGGCGTCGGCGATCATCGCGGTCACTGGACCTCGCGGCTGTGGCCCAACCTGTTTGGCGAAATCGCCATCTTTCGGGTTCGTCGCCGCGCAACTTAAATGGGAGATAACACCTCATGCTGAAACGCGCTTTACTCGCCACCTTTGCCGTTGTCGGCTTAAGCCTCACCGGGCTCAGCGCTCACGCCGAGCAATATACCCAGGTAGGTGACTATCAAATTCATTACAGCGCCGTGAGCACGCGCTTTTTAACGCCAGAGACCGCTCAAGCGTACAACCTGCAGCGCAGCGCAGGCTTAGGGCTCGTCAACGTCAGCGTACGCGAAACGCAGGAAGACGGCAGCACGCGCCCCGTTAATGCCAGCGTACAGGGCAGCGTCGGGGACCTCGCCGGGAATCGCGAGTCGATAAGCTTTCGTACCGTGCACGAAGACGATGCCATTTATCATCTGGCCACCTTCACCCTGCGCGACGACGAATCGATGCGCTTTGAGCTAGACGTTAAATACGACCGTAACGCCGAGCCCGAACCGGTCAACTTCACTCAACGGTTTTATATCGAACGTTAAACCCGCACCGGCAGCGCTCGCGAAAGCTTAACCACCGTGGGCGCTTTCCCCTCACGCTCGAACGTCACGCCGTAAGCGAGCACCTCAACGCCGTGGCGCAGCGCGTCTTTCAGCGCCGCAGCGTAAGCCGGATCAATATGCGCCGCGGGCGCGACATCCTCAATGCCCTCGTGGGCCACGCAAAATACAAGCACCGCCCGCTCGCCGCGCTGTGCTAGCCGGGCAAGCGTTTGCAGATGCTTGGTGCCGCGCACACTCACCGCGTCGGGAAAATAGCCGTGGCCGTCGGCCTCTTTCAGCGTGACCTGTTTCACCTCGATATAGGCATTTCCTCGCATCGGGTCTGAGAGCAAAAAATCGAGCCGCGCCTCGTCGACTTTCACTTCGCGCTTGAGCGTGGCGTAGCCTGTCAGCGCTGCAACGGTCCCGTCGCTAAGCGCGGCTTCAACGATACGGTTGGTACGCCCGGTGTGCACCGAAGCCAACGCCTGTGTGCCATCGGGCTGCGGCAACCCAATCAGCTCCCACGTCCAGGCAAGCTTGCGTTTGGGGTTATCGCTAGGCGAAAGCCACACTCGGCAGCCCGGCACATTGACCGCTTTCATTGAGCCCGTGTTGGGGCAGTGAGCGACGACCTCACGGCCGTCGTCGAGGCGGACATCCGCGAGAAAACGCTTATAGCGCTTGAGCAAAACACCCGGTATCAGCGTGGGATAACACAGCGTCACAGCCGGCTCACAAAACGGGCAATGCGCGCAACGGCTTCTTCAAGTCTTGCGACGTCATTGGTAAACGCAATGCGCACATGGTGCTCACCGCCGCGTACGGCAAAATCAATGCCCGGCGTAATGGCGACGTTTTCTTCTTCCAGCAACCGCTCGCAGAACGCCTGGCTATCGCGGCTGTAGCGGGAAATATCCAGCCACAGATAAAAGGCGCCTTGCGGCGGCACGTCAGGCGCTAAGCCCAAACGCGCAAGCCCGTCGAGCAATACATCGCGGCGGGTTTTCAGCGTTTGGCGGCGCGCTTCCAAAATAGCGCGGCACTCTGGCGTAAACGCGGCCAGCGCGGCGTGCTGCGAAGGCGTCGGCGCGGCAAGAAAGACGTTCTGCGCCAGCCGCGTTAGCGGCTCGATCGCCGCCTCTGGCGCCACTAGCCAACCCAAGCGCCAGCCGGTCATGCCGAAATATTTGGAAAAACTATTCACCACAAAGGCGTCATCGGTGAGCGAGAGCGCGGAGAGCGGTGCCTCGTCGTAGTTGAGGCCCTGATAAATTTCATCCACCAGCAGCGTGCCGTCGCGCTCGGCGACCGCTGCCTGCACGCCAGCGAGCGCGGAGGCGTTGAGCGTATGCCCGGTGGGGTTAGAAGGCGAGGCCAGCATCGCCAAGCGCGTATTCGGCTGCCAATGCTCGGCGACGAGCGCGCCGTTAAGTTGCCAGCCGCTATCACGGCCGACCGAGACCGCGTCTACCTCGGCGCCGGCAAGCGCCATGAAGTGGCGGTTGCACGGGTAATTGGGGTCGGCCATCAGCACGCGATCGCCCGCTTCTACCAGTAGCTGGCTGGCCAGCAGCAGCGCGCCAGAGGCACCCGGGGTGACGATGATACGCGCCGGGTCGACGCTGGCGCCAAAGTGCTCGTGGTAGTGGCGCGCAATCGCTTCACGCAGCGCCGGCAGCCCCGCCGCCGGTGTATAGCGCGTCAGGCCTTGCGTGAGCGCTGCCTGCCCGGCGGCAATCACCGGTTCCGGCGTGGGGAAATCGGGTTCGCCCACTTCCAGATGGATCACATCATGCCCGGTGGCTTCTCGTGCTTGGGCCATTTCTAGCAGGTGCATCACCCGAAACGGGGCCACCTGCGCGACTCGCGAATTCCACGCCATATTCGATCCTTATTTCTCCGTCGTGCCGCGCGCATTTTTGCCAACGTGCCGACCATCTATTGGGTAAACCATCGTATAAGACGCACTATTATGCTTGCAACGGCGCCATTTTTCAGCTAAACAAGCATCCCTTTGGCGGAAGATCATTACCTCGCCTAATGGTCGATCAGCAGTCATTTACGTAAGGGGCAGTCTTATGCCAGTAGCGGAAAAGAAACCGGAAGCGTCCATCACCCCGTACGAAGCGGCACCGGGTGAAGAGTACATGAACGAGCAGCAGCTGGAACACTTCCGTCAGCTTCTGCTGGAATGGAAGCAGGACCTCATGGAAGAGGTGGATCGCACCGTTCGCCACCTGCAAGAAGACGCCAACAACTACGCCGACCCGGCCGACCGCGCTACCCAGGAAGAAGGGTTTAGCCTGGAGCTGCGCACCCGCGATCGCGAGCGCAAGTTGCTGAAAAAGATTAACGAAACGCTAGAGAAAATCGATGAAGACGATTACGGTTTCTGCGAAGCCTGCGGCGTTGAGATCGGTATCCGCCGCCTAGAAGCGCGCCCGACGGCAACGCTTTGCGTCGACTGCAAAACCTTGGCCGAACTCAAGGAGAAGCAGCTAGGCGGTTAACCCTCCCATGCTGACGTTTCACGGGCACCTCGCCAAAGGTGCCCGTTTTTATTTATCGGTAGGCTGATACGATAGACCCATGCCTTCATTCTCAACGTATCGTGGCCGCTTTGCCCCCACGCCCTCTGGGCCGCTGCACCTAGGCTCGCTGGTGTCGGCACTCGGCAGCTTTCTTGATGCCCGCGCCGCAGGTGGGGAGTGGCTTGTGCGCATCGAAGATCTCGACCCGCCACGCTGCCCAGAAGGGGCAGCGGAGACGATTTTGCGCCAGCTAGAGGCGTTTGGCTTGCACTGGGACAACGACGTTACCTGGCAGCACACGCGTGATGATAACTACCAAAAGGCGCTGGAGCGGCTTAACGCCGCGGGTCTGGCCTACCCGTGTAGCTGCTCGCGCAAACAGTGGCGCGAGTACCCTATCTACCCTGGCTGGTGCCGCAACGGTGTTTGCGAACCGGAGAAACCAGTGGCTTGGCGGCTGCGCAGCGATCTCGGCGAGCGCCCCATTCGCTGGAAAGACCGCCTTTTTGGGCTTCAGACCTTTGACCCAGCAGAACTGGGCGATGTGGTGCTAAAGCGTAAAGACAAGCTCTGGGCGTATCAGCTTGCCGTGGTGGTGGATGACGCCGCACAAGGCATCACCGATGTGGTGCGCGGCATTGACCTACTTGATAACACCCCTTGGCAGTGTCAGCTCCAGCGCGCGCTGGGCTACCCTGAGCCTCGCTACCTGCACCTGCCGTTAATCGTCACACCGGAAGGCCAAAAGCTCTCTAAGCAGAACCTGGCGCCACCGCTTGCTGACAACCCCGCGTTGATCCGGCGCCAGCTTTTCTGGGCGTTACAGGCGCTGGATCAAGCGCCACCGCTTGCGCTTGCTAAGGCGCCGCCGGCAGAACAGCTCGCCTGGGGCGTCGCGCACTGGTCAGTATCGCGCATCACCGCCACGACGGAGCGCCCGGCCCCCTAACGTCGTAAAGGAGTCGCGATGTACGTTTACCGAATCATGCTGTTTTTAGTGTTTGGCGGCTACCTCCTCTCGCCGCTTTTGATGAACGGCTGGGGCAACCCCGATATCGCCTGGTACCGGCCATTTCTGATCTGGGGCGTGTTGATCGCCCTTACCGTGTGGCTTGAGCAGAAAAGGAAACTCGATGAGCGTTGATATCGTCTCATTGCTGTTGCTCGGGGTGGGGTATCTGGCGCTACTGTTCGGCTGCGGCGCTGCCGTTGAGCGCGGCTGGGTGCCGGTTCGCATTACCCGCCATCCGGCCGTCTATACCTTGGCGCTTGGCGTGTACGCCAGCGCCTGGGCCATGTACGGCAGCATTGAGCTCGCTGCCAGCGCTGGGTTTGGCTACCTGGCCTACTATCTAGGCGCTGCCGGGGCATTTCTGCTAGCGCCCGTGCTGCTGGTCCCGATTCAGCGCATCACGCGTACCTACCAACTCGCGTCATTGGCCGATCTGTTTGCCTTTCGCTTTCGTTCACGCTGGGCGGGGACGCTTGTCACGCTGGTGAGCTTGCTGGCGGTACTGCCGCTTCTCGGCATTCAGGTCAAAACGCTCGGCGAAGCGATTGATGTGATGACACAGAGCACCAAAGGCGCGAACGTATCGCTGCTTTTTTGCGTCATGATTGCCGCGTTCGCGGTCTATTTTGGCGCCCGTCACAGCCATCTGCATGCGCGTCATGACACGCTGCTCGCCGCCATTGCATTTGAATCGATCATTAAGCTTGTCGCTATGCTCACCCTAGGGGCCATCGCCCTTTGGGGCGTGTTTGATGGCCCTCAGCACCTTCAGCAGTGGCTGACAAGCGAAGGCCATGCGTTGCAAACCCAAACGTCCAAACTGGAACCGGCTCACTGGCGCACGCTGCTACTGCTTTTTTTTGCCGCCGCCTTTTTGATGCCGCACTTATTTCACATCACCTTCGCCGAAAACCTTTCACGCGACACTTTGTTGCAAGCTAGCTGGACACTGCCGCTATTTTTATTGCTCATGGCGCTACCGGTACCGCTGATTTGGTGGGCGGCTCAGGCGCAAGCCGACACGCCCATTACGCTTCCGGCGTACGCCGCTTATCTGATGCATTCTCATCCTTGGGTTGGTGCATTAGCATTTCTTGGTGGGCTCGCCGCGGCGAGCGGCACGATGATTATTATTTCGCTGGCGCTTTCGGGCATGGTGCTCAACCATATTGTGCTGGTGGCAAGCCCGCCGGAAGCGCGCACGGACCTTTACGGCTGGCTACGCTGGCTGCGCCGTGGCCTTATCGTGGCGGTGATTATTAGCGGCTGGCTGTTTTACACCGGCGTGGGGCGGCATCAAGACCTAACCTCCCTTGGGCTTGCCGCCTTTGTCGGCATGGCGCAATGCTTACCCGGCATGCTGGCACTGCTCTACTGGCCCGGCGCCAACCGTAACGGCATGGTGGCGGGCTTGCTCGCGGGTGTTCTCATTTGGCTTTGGGGGCTGTGGCTGCCCCTTTTTGTCGCCATTCCGGTGCCGACACTGCTGTTCACGCCATTGCTCCCGCCCGACTCACCGCTGTGGTACCAGGTAACGCTATTGTCACTTGCGGCCAATATTGTGCTGCTCATTACGGTCTCGCTGTTTAGCCGCACGTCCGAAGGGGAAAAATCCGCCGCTGAAGCCTGCTCGGTGGACGCCGTGATTCGCTCCAAGCGCCTGCCGCTGGAAGCTGCCACCGTAGAGGATTTCACCACGCATTTAGCCCAAGCGTTGGGCGACGAAGCGGCTCGGCGTGAGGTTAACCGTGCCCTCATGGCGCTACATATCAACCATCAAGAGCAGCGCCCTTATGCCCTGCGCCGCCTGCGCGACCGCATTCAGGCGAACCTTTCCGGGTTAATGGGGCCATCGGTGGCGCGGGATATTGTCGACCGCTACCTGCCCTACCGTCACGACGACGCACCGGTGACCGATGACATTCATTTCGTTGAAAGCCGCTTAGAAGCTTACCGCTCGCGACTGACCGGGCTTGCCCGCGAGCTCGATGGTTTGCGCCGTCATCACCGCCAAACCCTCACCCACTTGCCGGTCGGACTTTGCGTGTTTGGCGATGACAGCGAGCTATTGATGTGGAATCAAGCACTCACGGAGCTCTCCGGCATCAGCGGCGAGAGCGTCATCGGCTCGCGGCGTGATAGCCTGCCTGAGCCATGGCCCGCCCTGCTTGGCAGAGCCCTTGAGAACCACAACGCCCCGCTTTACAAACAACCGGTGCACCTACACGGCCGTGACTATTTTTTGACTCTGCATAAGGCAGACCTCAGCGGCGACGACAGCCGCGGCGGTAGCGTCGTGCTGATTGAAGACCACAGCGAGATGAAGCGCCTTGAAGACGAGCTGGTTCACGCCGCCCGTTTAGCCTCCATCGGCCAGCTCGCGGCAGGAGTCGCGCATGAAATCGGCAACCCGATTACCGGCATCTCATCGCTGGCACAGAATCTGCGCTATGACACCGACGACCCGGTACTCCTGGAAACCGCCGACCATATTCAGGCGTTGACCCAGCGCGTCACCAAGATCGTCAACTCACTGGTCGGCTTTGCCCACGGGGGACGCCAAGCCGTGCCGCTACCCCGCGACCCTGTCAGCCTTACGACCATTAGCGAAGACGCGCTGCACTTGATCCACTTGGCACGCTCAGGCGAGGATGTCACGCTGACTAACACATGCCCGGCAGAGATTGTGGTGCGCGGCGACGCACAGCGCCTCACCCAAGTGATGGTAAACCTGCTCGGCAACGCCCGAGACGCTTCTAAGCCGCATGGGCACGTCGTCATTAGCGCTGGCATCGATGGACACCACGCCTGGTGGCAAGTCAGCGATGACGGCCACGGCATCGACCCAACCGTGCGCGACCGGCTGTTTGAACCGTTCACCACCACCAAGCCCGCCGGGGAAGGCACCGGGCTTGGGCTTTCATTGGCATACCAAATCATTACCGAGCACCAGGGCAAGATTGACGTGGCGTCACCGCCGCCTGGCCACTCGCGCGGCACAGCCATCACGCTATGGCTTCCGCTTTTCCAACAGGATGACATAACGCCCCATGGCCAAGATTCTGATTGTTGAAGATGAAGCGATCATTCGCAGCGCCCTAAAGCGTCTGCTCGAACGTCATGACTACCAGGTCAGCGAAGCCGGCAGCGTTGAAGCATGCGCGTCGCTAGAACTCCACGGCTTTGATCTGATCATCAGCGACCTGCGCTTGCCCGGTGAGCCCGGCAACGCGCTGATTGTGCGCGCCTCACCGGTCCCGGTGCTGATCATGACCAGCTATGCCAGCATGCGCTCGGCGGTGGAGACGCTCAAACAGGGCGCAGTGGATTACGTCGCCAAACCGTTTGATCACGCGGAGCTTTTAGAAACCGTCTCACGGATTCTGCATCAGCAATCGATGCAGAAAAGTGAGCCACCGGATATCACCGATGAGCGGGGCAGCCGTCAGAGCATGATCGGCGACTGCACCGCCATGCAGCAGGTGTATACCCGCATTCGCAAAACCGCGCCCGCCGATGTCTCCGTGCTGATTCAAGGTGAATCCGGCACCGGCAAAGAGCTGGTAGCGCGCGCCATTCACCAACAAAGCCAACGCATCAATGCCCCGCTGATTTGCGTGAACTGCGCGGCGATCCCGGAAACGTTGATCGAGTCAGAGCTTTTTGGTCACGAAAAAGGCGCTTTTACGGGTGCGAGCGCGGCACGAACGGGGTTGGTTGAAGCCGCTGATGGCGGCACGCTGTTTCTGGATGAAATCGGCGAGCTGCCGCTGGATGCCCAAGCACGCCTTCTGCGTGTGCTGCAGGAGGGCGAAATTCGCAAGATCGGCTCCGTCGAGACCCGTCACGTGGATGTGCGTTTGATCGCCGCCACCCACCGCGACCTTCGCGCGCTATCCAAAAGCGGCGAGTTTCGCTTGGATCTTTATTATCGCTTAAACGTCATGCAGATTGATCTGCCCCCGCTACGCGAGCGCGGCGATGACGTCCTCGAAATTGCCGACATCCTGCTAAGCAAAGCCTGCAAACGCCATCACCGCGAAGGGCTTAGGCTATCGCGCGCCGCGCGCCAGGACCTTCGCGACTACCCTTGGCCCGGCAACGTGCGCGAGCTGGAAAACGCCCTCGAACGCGGCGTTATTCTGGCTGAAGGGCATTTGATTCACCCGGATGATCTTGGCCTAGCACCATCAGCCACGCGCCCGAAACCTACCTCATCACCGCAGCCCACCGAAAGCGGCGACGACCCAGCGGAAGGTGACCTCTCGCTTGAAGATTACTTCCAGCATTTTGTGCTTGAGCATCAGGACCATATGAGCGAAACCGAGCTGGCACAAAAGCTTGGCATCAGTCGTAAAAACCTCTGGGAGCGGCGTCAACGCCTGGGGATTCCGCGCAAAAAAACCGCGCGTCGCTCGCCTTAGCGTCACTCGCCTAGACCAATGTCTACTTCACTAAACTCCCTATTTATTATTTTCCCTAAGCACTACACCACCACTGTTACCTGTGTGCACAACATCCGCTCAAACCAGACCGAAAATAGGTAACACTTACTTAACGATGGCGCATCTTAATTGCTCACATTAAATATAAGCCATTGAAATTATTTATTTTTTTAAAAACTGGCACATCAAGTGCAACTATCTTATTAAGAATAAAAACACGATAAACATGGGCAGTGCGGCAATCGCTCGTAAACGAGACTTAACAAAAACAACACTCGATACCGCACCCACCTGAGCCACAACAAAAACAACAGGGCCAGGCAGAGATAGCAGTTCAAACAAAAACAACAGACTGTATCTCAACTTGCAGTGCGGCAAACAAGCCACGCAATACGAACAAAAACAACACAACACAACGCAAGGTGCCCACTAGGACGCGACGTACGTAGCCACGGCGAAAAACAAAAATACCGCCTGAATACACGTACAGCCCGGTAACAAAAACAACACGTCGGGTGGAGAAAATCGCGATTGGATTATTGTTTTGAATACGAGGCGGTCGATCTCCGACTGCGGTACGTATTCAGGGCGATGCGCCAGCATGAAGAAAAACAGCAGCACGGACGCTGGTTGATTGCTTAATAGGGGAGGCCATCATGGCCTCCCCTTTCTGCGTTTAAGCGCCCCTGCTCGCGCGTTGACACGCTAGTACGCTTTGCAAGCCGCAAAGCGTCGGCTACACTCAGCCACTTTATAAATCTTGCGAGTCAAATCCACCGCATATTCAATGGATTTACCCATTGTCTGAGCAACGACCTCTTACATAACCTGGGAGAGCATTTGAAATCCCTGCGCGAATCAACAACACATCCCGACGGTGAGCCAACGCCGCGTATTATCCCGCGCGCCGAGCACCCCGTGTCCCGTCAGCACATCAGTGACGCCGCGCTCAAGGTGCTTTATCGGCTTGATGGTGCTGGTTTTGACGCCTTCCTCGTCGGTGGCTGCATCCGCGATGCCCTCTTGGGCCTAATGCCCAAAGATTTTGACGTGGCGACCAACGCGACGCCCGAACAAGTACGCGAGCTATTTCGCAATTCGCGCCTGATTGGGCGGCGTTTCCGTATTGTTCATGTGCGTTTTGGCCGTGAAGTGATCGAAGTCACGACGTTCCGCGGCAAGCCCCAAGATGAGCACGCCAACCACATCGCGCAACAGTCAGACGCTGGCTTGCTGTTGCGTGATAACGTCTGGGGCAGCCTTGAAGAAGACGCACTGCGCCGCGATTTCACGGTCAACGCCCTCTACTACAGTATTGCCGATTTCAGTATTCACGATTTCGCCAATGGCGCGCGCGATATCGAAACCCGCACCCTGCGGCTGATCGGCGACCCCGAGACACGCTATCGCGAAGACCCCGTGCGGATGCTACGTGCGGTTCGCTTTGCGTCTAAGCTCGACTTTACGTTGTCGCCCGAAACGGAAGCGCCGATTTACGAACTCGCCCCATTATTGCTGCAAATTCCTCCCGCGCGTTTATTTGATGAAGTGCTTAAGCTTTTCATGGCCGGCCACGGCTTAATGACGTTCCGGATGCTGAGCCATTACGGCTTGTTTGGCATGCTCTTCCCCGAAGCGGAAGAGGCCATGGCAGATGCCGCATGGGCCGAACAGCTGATCGAAGCCGCGCTGACGAACACCGACAAGCGCATCGCCGACAGCCGCCCGGTGACGCCGGCGTTTCTGCTCGCGGCATTTTTATGGGCGCCGGTGGCACATCGCCAAGCGCAGCTTGAGAGCGACGGCATGCCCGCCATTCCCGCGCTACAGGCGGCTGCCCAACAGGTTATCTCGCGCCAATTGCACCATACGTCAATCCCTAAACGTTTTGGCATGCCCATGCGCGATATTTGGGAACTGCAGGCACGGCTACCCCAGCGCCAGGGTAAGCGCGCGTTTCAGACCCGCGAACACCCACGTTTTCGCGCCGCTTATGATTTACTCCTCCTGCGCGAGCAGGCAGGCGAGATTCCGCGTGGGCTCGGCGACTGGTGGACCGCGTTTCAGGATGGTGATGAACACGAACAGCGCCGCCTGATACAAAAAACCGGTGGCGACCCGGCAAGCCAAGGGCCCAAAAAGAAGCCTCGTAAGCGGCGGCGTAAGCCACGCCAAGCGTCGGAGTAACCCCATGCCGAACACGTCACTGGCGTATATTGGGCTGGGCAGTAACGTGGATGACCCCGTTCAGCAGGTAGCGCAAGCCTTATGTGAGCTTGACCAGTTGCCGCTAAGTCACCTGGTGGAGGCCTCATCTCTCTATCGCAGCAAGCCGGTGGGGCCGCAGGATCAGCCTGATTTTATCAACGCCGTGGCCGCGCTGGAAACGCGTCTCTCGCCGCTGGCTTTACTGGATCAGTTGCAAGCGCTGGAACAACGCCACCACCGCCGACGAGCGCACCGCTGGGGGCCACGCACGCTGGATCTCGATGTCTTGCTGTTCAACCACACCCACATTGAGCATCCCCGGCTTTGCGTGCCCCACCGAGCAATGCACACGCGCGCGTTTGTGCTACGTCCGCTTATCGAGATAGCCCCGCACTTGACGCTAAACGGGCAGCCGCTTGAACACTGGTTAGCGCCACTGACCGATGACATTACCCCTCTCGACAGCAAGCGCTAATTTGAGTAACAATTGCAGCCCACGTCATATGTGGCGCCCCTTTAGAGGCGCCCACCAAGGCCTTTAGGCCTAACGCAGAACACGAGATCACGCCATGAAAACCGTCACCCTGAGCACGCTAAAGGCGTATAAACGCGCAGGCGAAACGTTCAGCTGCTTGACCGCTTACGATGCCTCCTTCGCCCACGCTGCCAGCCAAGCCGGCATTGACGTGCTGTTGGTCGGCGATTCCCTGGGCATGGTACTACAAGGCCAGCAAAGCACCCTGCCAGTGACGCTGGATGACATTTGTTACCACACGCGTTGCGCTGCCCAGGGCAAAGGGGCGAGCCTTCTGATGGTCGATTTACCTTTTATGAGCAACGCAAGCACCGAACAGCTATTGCGCGATTCAGGCGAATTAATGCGCGTCGGTGCTGAACTGGTGAAAGTCGAGGGCGAAGCGTGGATGGCAGAGGGTATCCGCGAGCTAACGCGCCGTGGCGTGCCAGTGTGTGCGCACTTAGGGCTAACGCCGCAGACGGTGTATCAGTTAGGAGGCTATAAAGTGCAAGGGCGTGATGCCGAGCGCGCCGATCAGATCATTCATGATGCCAAAACGTTGGTTGAAGCTGGCGCCTCGGTGATTTTGCTTGAGTGCGTTCCGGCGAGTCTAGGCAAAGCCGTGACGGAGGCGCTCGACGTGCCGGTTATTGGCATTGGTGCCGGTCCGGACACCGACGGCCAAATTTTGGTCATGCACGACATCCTTGGCATTACCCACGGACGCACCCCCCGTTTTGTGAAAAATTTCTTGAATGAGGCCGATAGTATCCAAGGCGCTTTCCAGCGCTATCATCACGACGTTAAGCAGCGCGTATTCCCCGCCCCGGAGCACTGCTTTTAATCGCGCACCGCTTTGCACCAAGCACCGCTCTTAACCACGGCACGGTTTTAACGACGACAGGCTTTAACGACTACATAGTTTTAACCACGACACAGCGCTAACGGGGCCAGTGGCTCGCTGCGTTTCGGAGCTTTTATGCGTACCTTGCGAGAAATTTCAGACCTGCGTGATGCGCTTAGCGAGTATCGCCAGCGCGGCCAGCGCATCGCGCTAGCCCCCACCATGGGCAACTTGCATGCTGGCCATTTAGCGTTGATCGAAGCCGCACGCCAGCACGCCGATGTGGTGGTCTCAAGCTTATTCGTTAACCCGATGCAGTTTGGCCCAGGAGAAGACCTTGATGCTTATCCACGCACATTTGAGGCCGACCAACAGGCATTAACGGACGCGGGCTGCGATGTCCTCTTTGCGCCCACGACACAGACGCTTTACCCCAATCGGCTCGATGCACAGACCAGCGTACAGGTGCCCGTGGTCAGCGAAGGCCTCTGCGGCGGTGATCGTCCTGGCCATTTTGATGGCGTTGCCACGGTCGTCACCATGCTCTTTAACTTAGTACAGCCGGATATTGCCTGTTTCGGTGAGAAGGACTATCAGCAGTTGGCGGTCATTCGCAAAATGGTTGCCGATTTGCACATGCCCATCGAGATTATCGGTGTCCCTATTGTGCGCAATGAAGACGGCCTCGCGTTCTCTTCGCGCAATGGTTACCTAAGCCCTGACGAGCGCGCCAAGGCACCCTCGCTCTATTACACCCTATGT
This sequence comes from Vreelandella vilamensis, assembly GCF_031451755.1. Taxonomy (NCBI): domain Bacteria; kingdom Pseudomonadati; phylum Pseudomonadota; class Gammaproteobacteria; order Oceanospirillales; family Halomonadaceae; genus Vreelandella; species Vreelandella vilamensis. Next base: position 22,139 of record NZ_JARWAN010000015.1, read on the forward strand.
ACGATGCGCGACGCCCTTGAAAAGGGCGCCGACCATCACGAAGTGCTACAACAGGGCCATCAAGCGCTGTATGATGCCGGGTTTAAACCGGACTACATTGAATTGCGTGATCGAGCACTCGGCCCGGTAGACACCAAAACAGGTGAGGCTGTGTTACTCGCAGCCGCCAAGCTTGGTCCCGCGCGACTAATTGATAACCTGACATTAACGCTCCCTGTCTCCACCGACACACCCACTGACGCTGACCCCGCGTAAGCGCAGTAATAAAGGTACATCCCATGCAAACCATTATGCTCAAAGCCAAACTTCACATGGCTCGCGTCACTCACGCGGTTCTTAACTATGAAGGCTCATGTGCTATTGATGGCGATTTACTGGATATGGCTGGCATTCGTGAAAACGAACAGATTCAGATCTACAACGTAGAAAACGGCGAGCGCTTCACTACCTACGCTATTCGCGGTGAAGAAGGCTCCAAGATGATCTCTATTAACGGCGCCGCTGCCCACCTGGCGAGCCCAGGACATCGCGTTATCATCTGTAGCTACGCTCACTATGCCGAAGCGGAGCTGGATAACCACCAGCCAGCGCTGGTGTACTTGCAAGAAGGCAACGTCGTCAGCCACACCAGCAACGCCATTCCGGTGCAGCTTGCCTGATGGCACGCACTATCTTATTGATTAACGGGCCGTTCTTACGGCCCGTTTTTATTTGCTGCAAAAAGCGTATTGCCCGGTCGCATCCCCTTCACATATGCTACAAGAAGGCTTTAATGTAAAGGCCGAACCGGCTCAATGAATACGTGATTCATGTTACTTAGGAGTTTTCTTATGCAAGATGTGGTGATTGTTGCAGCACGCCGTACTGCGGTCGGCGCTTTTGGCGGCTCCCTTGCCGGGATTTCCGCAAGTGATCTTGGCGCGCTCGTAATCAAAGACATTCTTAGCTCTACCGGTGTAGCGCCGGAGCAAGTTGATGAAGTATTGCTTGGCCAAGTACTGACCGCTGGGGTTGGTCAGAACCCCGCGCGGCAGGCGTCCATCAAAGCAGGGCTCCCCGAAGCCGTGCCCGCGATGACCATTAACAAAGTCTGTGGCTCTGGCCTGAAAGCGCTGCATCTTGGCACTCAAGCGATTCGCTGCGGCGATGCGAGCGTTATCATTGCCGGCGGTCAAGAAAACATGTCGGCCTCACCGCACGTGCTGCCTAACTCGCGTAATGGCCAGCGGATGGGCGACTGGAAAGCCATCGATACCATGGTACACGACGGCCTCTGGGACGCTTTCAACAATTACCATATGGGCATCACCGCCGAAAACCTCGGCGAGAAGTACGGCATCACTCGCGAGGAAATGGACGAGTTTGCCGCCGCGTCGCAGCAGAAAGCCGCTACCGCCATCAAAGAGGGCAAATTCAAAAGCCAGATCGTCCCGGTAGAGATTCCGCAGCGCAAAGGCGACCCGGTTGTATTTGATACCGACGAGAACCCGCGCGAAGTGACCGCCGAGAAACTCAGCGGCATGAAGCCCGCCTTCAAAAAGGACGGCACAGTCACTGCTGGTAACGCCTCCGCACTCAACGACGGTGCGGCGGTGGTTATGCTTTGCTCCGCCGATAAGGCGAAAGAGCTCGGCCTTGAGCCGCTGGCGCGTATTGCCGCTTACTCCAACGCCGGGGTTGATCCGGCCATCATGGGTATCGGCCCGGCGCCGGCGACCCGCCGCTGCCTGGAGAAAGCTGGCTGGAGCTTGGACGATCTGGACCTTGTCGAAGCCAACGAAGCCTTCGCCGCTCAGGCCCTATCCGTTAACAAAGAGTTAGGCTGGGATGTCAGCAAGGTCAACGTTAATGGCGGGGCGATTGCCCTCGGCCACCCCATTGGCGCCTCTGGCTGTCGCGTGCTGGTAACGCTACTGCACGAAATGATCGCCCGTGATGCCAAGAAAGGTCTCGCCACCTTATGTATCGGCGGCGGCCAAGGTGTCGCACTCGCCATCGAGCGCTAAATTCCGCCAACTTACTAAGAGCCGCATACAAAACCGCCCCAAGGCCAAAAGCCTCAGGGCGGTTTTTTTCGTGCTTGAAGCATTTTGGGTGCTTCTTAAAGCCAGAACACTGTAAGACGTACTTTACAGCGCGGTTTCGGCACGCTCAGCCTCAAAAGCGGCCTTTTCTTCCTCGGTGATCTCTTTGATTGAGAGCTTCACGCGGTTGCGATTATCGATATCGAGCACCTTCACCACCACGTCATCGCCTTCGTTCAGGTAATCACGCACGTTGTTGACCCGCTCCGGCACGATTTGTGAAATATGCACGAGACCATCCGTACCCGGCATGATATTCACGAAAGCACCAAAGTCGGCAATGCGCACGACCTTACCCAAGTAGAGCTTGCCGATTTCCGCTTCTGCCGTAATGGCCAGCACGGTATCAATGGCCGCCTTAGCAGCGCTCTTGTCTTCGGCGTAAATGCGCACAGTACCATCGTCATCCAGATCGATAGACGCACCGGTATCATCGCAAATCTTACGGATCATCGCCCCGCCTTTGCCGATAACATCGCGAATCTTGTCCGGATCGATTTTGATCGTCGCCATGGACGGCGCGTTATCTGACACCTCGGTACGGCTTTGGCTGATGACGGTATTCATCTGCTCAAGAATATGTAAGCGCGCTTTGTTAGCCTGCTGAAGCGCGGTTTCCATGATTTCTTCGTTGATACCCTCGATCTTGATATCCATCTGCAGGGCCGTGACACCTTCTTCGGAGCCGGCCACTTTGAAGTCCATATCGCCAAGATGATCTTCATCACCCAGGATATCGGTCAACACCGCAAAACCGTCGTCATCTTTCACCAGGCCCATCGCAATACCAGCGACCGGGGCTTTGAGCGGCACACCGGCATCCATTAGCGCCAGTGAGGAGCCGCACACCGACGCCATGGAGCTTGAGCCATTGGACTCGGTAATCTCCGACACCACACGAATGGTGTAAGGGAACGCATCTTCCGACGGCAACATTGCTTGAACGCCGCGACGCGCCAGACGGCCGTGGCCAATTTCACGCCGTTTCGGCCCCCCCATGAAGCCGGCTTCACCCACGCAGTAAGGGGGGAAGTTGTAGTGCAGCATAAAGCGGTCTTTGCGCTCACCCTCAAGCGATTCGATCAGCTGAGAATCACGCAGGGTGCCAAGGGTAGCAATGGCAATGGCTTGGGTTTCACCGCGGGTAAAAATCGCCGAGCCATGGGTTTTCGGCAAAGTGCCGACTTCAATCGCGAGCGGCCGTACCGTTTGGTTATCACGACCGTCGATACGCGGCTCGCCTTTCACCACGCGCGAGCGAACCACCCGCTTTTCTAGGCCAGCGAAGGCGCCTTTCACTTCGTCGACATCGAATTTCCCTTCCGTCTGATCGCCTTCGATAGCGGCAAACTGCTCAAGCGCTTCGTCTTTCGCCGATGAGAGCGCATCCTGACGCGCCATTTTATCGGTGATGCGGTAGGCATCTCCGACTTTGGTTTCAAACGCCTCGGCAAGGGCGGTTTTCAGCGCGATATTTTCTTGTGCCGGCTGCCATTCCCAGCGCGGTTTGCCTGCTTCGGCGACCAGTTCGTTGATGGCGCTGATCGCAACCTGCATTTCCTGGTGACCGTAAAGCACCGCACCCAGCATTTCATCTTCTAGGAGCTCTTGGGCTTCGGATTCCACCATGAGAACCGCTTTTTCAGTGCCGGCCACCACCATGTCGAGCTCAGAGGTTTTCAGTTCTTCGACCGTGGGATTGAGAAAATAGCCTTGGTCTTCGTTAAAACCAACCCGAGCACAGCCAATCGGGCCGTTAAACGGCACGCCGGAAATGCCTAACGCCGCCGACGTACCGAGCATTGCGGCAATGTCGGGATCGTGGTTACGATCAGTAGAGAGAACGGTACAAACAACTTGCACTTCGTTCATGAAGCCTTTGGGAAAGAGCGGACGAATCGGGCGGTCGATCAGCCGCGAAGTCAACGTCTCTTTCTCGGTTGGGCGCCCTTCACGCTTGAAAAAGCCGCCAGGGATCTTGCCTACAGCGTAGGTTTTTTCTTGGTAGAACACCGCCAGCGGGAAGAACGGCTGGCTGGGGTTGGCGTCTTTCTTGGCCACTACCGTACACAATACGACGGTATCATCCATCGTGACCATCACAGCACCGGTTGCTTGGCGAGCAATACGCCCGGTTTCTAGCGTGACGGTACTACGACCGTACTGGAACGTTTTTTTAACCGGATTCACGGCAACTTCCTTTCGCATTAATATCAACTTGTCTTTTCGTTTGGTCGTTTTGACTCCCGACTATTCTAGGCGCTGAAACGCCATAGAGCTACCGCTTGTCATATACTTTCATGGTGGACGTTCCTGATGGACGTTCCCTATATACTCGCCAGATAAAAAAAACGGGCAGCTCACAAGGAGCTGCCCGTTTTTGTCTTCGCCAGCGTGGCTTAGCGACGCAGGCCTAAACGCTGAATCAGCGACTGATAGCGTTCAAAATCTTTACGCTTCAGATAATCCAACAGCTTACGACGCTGGTTAACCATGCGGATCAGGCCACGACGAGAGTGGTGATCCTGCTTATTGGTTTTGAAGTGATCCTGCAGGCCATTGATGTTGGCGCTCAACAGAGCCACTTGAACTTCCGGTGAACCGGTGTCACTTTCGCCGCGACCGTACTCTTCGACGATCTGGGCTTTCTTTTCAGCAGTTAGTGCCATCTTTCACTCCAGTAAGCAATATGCCTAATATAAATGAATGGGTGAGACCACGCATATTTGCAGTCTCAGTCGTGCATTGCGCGCAAACATTACACTTACGCGGCGGCTGTGTTCAACAACCGCTTGGGTACCACTTCATCGGCACCTTTCACCACGCCGAGGCCAATAAAAACCTCGCCATGATAAAGCCGTGTCAGCGTATCCATTGCCATCCCCGCGACATCTCGTCGAGCGGATTGTCCGTGGATCAATCGCTGATAGTCACTTTCAGCCACCTCAAGCACCGGTAGGTGGTCTACCAATGCATCAACGGGCATCAGTTCGGCTTCTCTTGCGTCTTGGCCACCGAGCGCCTCAAGGGCTTCAAGCGTCCACATGCCATGCGTACCAAAGGTATCAGCGCCAAACGGCCCTGTTTTTAACCTTCTTAACGCACTGATATGCGCGCCTGCACCAAGCACCTGACCAATATCTTCGGCTAACGTGCGGATATAAGTCCCCTTGCTACAGCTGACTTCCAGCTCGAAAGCGCTTTTATCCCGCGACAGCAGGCGCGCATCATACACGCTTATGCGCCTGGCTGCACGCTCAACGTGCTTACCTTCACGGGCAAGTTCGTAAAGCTTTTTGCCCTGATGCTTCAACGCCGAATACATCGGCGGCACTTGATCGATCTCACCGCGAAAGCGCGCAATCGCCGCCTCAATATCAGCGTCTGACAACTCCGCTACCTGACGGCGCTCTAGCACTTCGCCCTCGGCGTCACCGGTATCAGTGATAACACCCAGTTCGACTCGCGTTGTGTATACCTTATCTGCCTCTAGCAGGTGGGCCGAAAACTTAGTGGCCTCACCTAGGCATATCGGCAACATGCCGGTGGCCATTGGGTCGAGCGTGCCGGTATGCCCCGCTTTTTGCGCTTGAAAGAGCCGACGTACGCGTTGCAAGGCGTAGTTACTCGACATGCCCTTGGGTTTATCCAGTAAAAGGACACCGTTAACCGGCAAACCGCGGCGGCGACGCGCCATTAGCGCGTCTCCTCGCTATCTACCTCGTCGTCATCGCCTTGACGGTCACGGTCACTTGCTACCGCTTCTTCAATCAGCGATGACAGTTGCTGCCCGCGCACCACGCTTTCATCGTAATGAAAGCGTAACTCCGGCACGTGACGTAACTTAACGCGCTTGGCAATTTGGCTACGCAAGAACCCCGCTGCACGCTTGAGCACCTGCAGGTTCTCTTTAATTCGTTCCGGTGTCTGCTCACCCAACAAGGTGATATAGACATCGGCATATCCCAAATCGCGACTCACTTCCACGCCGCTGACGGTGACCATTCCCAACCGCGGGTCCTTGACCTCGCGCTGAATAAGGACCGCCAGCTCCTTCTGGAGCTGGTCGGCCACTCGGTCGGTACGCTTAAATTCGCGCATGCAAAACTCCCAGCGGCCTTATAGGCTGCGCTCGACCTTCACTTGGTCGAAGACTTCGATTTTGTCGCCGACCTGGACATCGTTGTAGTTCTTCACCCCGATACCACACTCGACACCACTGCGGACTTCCTGAACGTCGTCTTTGTAGCGGCGCAACGATTCAAGCTCGCCTTCGTAGATCACGACGTTGTCCCGCAGCACACGGATGCGCTTGTTGCGGTGAACAGTTCCTTCGACCACCATACAGCCCGCCACTGCACCAATTTTTGGTGCCCGGAAAACGTCGCGCACTTCGGCAACACCAACGATCTCTTCTTTCCACTCCGGCGCCAGCATGCCGCTCATGGCCTGCTTCACTTCATCGACCAGCTGATAGATAACGCTGTAATAACGTAAATCTAAGCCTTCACGCTCGATAATTTCGCGGGCGGCCGCATCGGCACGGACGTTAAAGCCAACCACGATAGCGTCACTGGCAAGTGCCAAGTTGGCATCGGTGCCGGTAATACCGCCTACGCCAGACGACACCACCGCGACTTCGACTTCATCGGTAGAGAGCTCTTCGAGCGCACCTTTGATTGCTTCCAGCGAGCCTTGTACGTCGACCTTGAGAACAATGTTGAGCTTGGCCACTTCGTCTTGGCCCATCTGGCTAAACATGTTCTCAAGCTTAGCTTTTTGCTGACGCGCAAGGCGTACTTCGCGGTATTTGCCCTGACGGAAGTTAGCCACTTCGCGCGCTTTTTTCTCATCCGCCAGCACCATGAAGTCATCCCCTGCATCCGGGGTGCCGTCCAAGCCTTGGATTTCGACCGGCATGGCCGGGCCCACTTCATCCACCTGCTTGCCCAACTCGTTGGTTAGGGCGCGCACGCGACCGTAGTGCAGGCCAGCAAGCACGATATCGCCCTTCTTGAGCGTCCCGTTCTGCACCAGCACGGTGGCTACCGGGCCACGCCCTTTATCGAGGCGCGACTCAACCACGACGCCTTTACCCGGGGCTTCCGGCACGGCTTTAAGCTCCAGCACTTCAGACACCAGCTGGATCGCTTCCAGCAGCTCTTCGATGCCTTCACCCGTGTGGGCCGATACATGCACAAACTGCGTGTCGCCGCCCCACTCTTCAGAGATGACGCCATGCTGGGACAGTTCGTTTTTAATACGATCAAGGTCGATACCGTCTTTATCGATCTTGTTGACCGCCACCACCATGGGCACTTCGGCCGCCTTGGAGTGCTCGATCGCCTCGATGGTTTGCGGCATCACGCCATCATCAGCGGCCACCACCAGAATGACCACGTCCGTCGCTTGGGCACCGCGGGCACGCATGGCGGTAAACGCCGCGTGGCCTGGCGTGTCTAGGAAGGTCACACCGCCGTGGTTGTCTTCCACGTGGTACGCACCGATGTGCTGGGTAATACCGCCCGCTTCGCCGGTAGCCACTTTGGCACGACGGATATAGTCCAAAAGCGAGGTTTTACCGTGGTCGACGTGGCCCATGACCGTGACAACCGGCGAACGGGTAATCTCTTCACCTTCATAGGAGATCCCTTCAAGCACCTCGGTTTCTAGCGCGTCATCTTTGACTAGCTTGGGCTTGTGACCCATTTCTTCCACAACAATCGACGCGGTATCTTGGTCGATGGTCTGGTTAATGGTGACTGCCGCGCCCATGTTAAACATGGCCTTGATGACTTCGTTGGCCTTGATCGACATTTTGTCGGCCAGGTCCGCCACGCTGATCGATTCCGGGATTGAGACTTCGCGCACGATCGGCTGCGTCGGCTTCTGGAAGCCATGCTTGCCGCCACCTTGGCTAGCGCCACCACCACGACGACCACCACGACGCTCAGAACGCTTGGCTTTTTTCGCGCCACCACGCTTGCGCTCTTCGCGATCGCTACGATCATCCTCATCGTCACGGCGACCCTTTTTCTTCGCTGCCGTTTTCTTCGGCGGCGCAGTACGACGATCGCTGCGACCTTCTTTCGGCGGTGCCGGCGGCTCTTCTGCGGCAGGCTCGCTTGTCTCAAGCTCCGGTACGGGGATGTCAAGCTCCGTCGGCGCTTCGGCCTTTTTCTTCGCTTGCTCTTCCGCTTGTTTACGCTCGGCTTCTTCCGCTTTGCGCTTTTCTTCCGCCGCTTGGCGCTCTTCGGCGTCGCGCGTTTTGCGCTCGGCTTCCGCAACGGCCATGTCCCCTACCAGCTGGCGTGGGCCAGAATGCTTGGGTTCCGGCGCTTTGGGCGTCTCTTCTTCGGAGCGCTTGACGTACGTCTTTTTCTTACGCACCTGCACTTCGATCGTTTTGCCGCGCTCGCCCGTTTTAATTTTGCTACGGGTTTTACGCGTCAGCGTGACGCGATTTTTGTCACTATCACCCTCACCGCCGTGACTCTTTTTCAAGTAGTTGAGCAGTGTGCGTTTGTCCTCTTCGGACACAGCATCGGTTTCCGAGCGATGCGCCAGCCCGGCTTCTTTCATTTGTTCCAGCAGACGGGGTACATCGCGCCCCACCTTCACTGCAAAATCTTTAACTGTCATATCTGACATCTTGACCCTCCAAAACCCGTGACCTGTTTACTGTGTGTTCGAATCGGATGTCGCGTCGTCTTCGAACCAGGGCGCACGGGCAGTCATGATCAGTGCCGCTGCGCGCGCTTCGTCCAATTCCTCAATATCGACCAGATCGTCAACAGACTGCTCGGCGAGATCTTCCATGGTAACGATGCCACGGCTGGCCAAAATAAAGGCCAGGTGACGTTCCATTCCGTCCATTTCTAGCAAGTCGTCTGCCGGCTGGGCACCGTCTAGCACTTCTTCTGAGGCGATTGCCATCGTCAGCAGCTCGTCTTTTGCCCGCGCACGCAATACTTCAACCAGCGCTTCATCGAATTCTTCGATTTCCAGCATCTCGTCGAGTGGCACGTAGGCGATTTCTTCTAACGTGGTAAACCCTTCCTCAACCAGTAAGCGGGCGACGTCGTCGTCCACATCCAGGTGGTGAATAAAGGTGTCCACTAAACTATCAATCTCTTGTTCACGTTTCGCTTCAGACTCGGCTTCGGTCATGACGTTAATGCGCCATCCGGTCAGCTCGGAGGCAAGGCGAACGTTTTGGCCACTACGGCCGATAGCTTGCGCGAGATTATCTTCTGCCACCGCCACATCCATCGCGTGGGCGTCTTCGTCAACCAGAATCGAGGCCACATCGGCCGGCGCCATGGCGTTGATCACTAGCTGTGCGGGATTGTCGTCCCACAGCACGATATCGACACGCTCGTTTTGCAGCTCGGAAGACACCGCTTGGACGCGCGAACCGCGCATCCCCACGCAAGCCCCTACTGGGTCGATGCGCCGATCATTGGTTTTTACCGCAATCTTCGCGCGGGAACCCGGATCGCGAGCCGCCCCTTTGATCTCAATGAGCTGTTCGGCAATTTCCGGCACTTCGATTTTAAACAGCTCAATAATAAGCTCAGGGCAGGTACGCGAGAGCAATAACTGTGCGCCACGCGCTTCAGGATCAACCTGAACCAAAAGCGCTCGCACACGCTCGTTCATGCGATAACGCTCGCCGTGAATCATTTCATTGCGCGGCAAGAAGGCTTCCGCGTTGTCGCCAAGGTCAATCACCAAGCCATCGCGCGTGGTTTTTTTGACGATTCCCGCGACCAGCTCGCCTTCACGATCAGCGTATTGACGCACGACTTCAGCACGCTCAGCTTCGCGCACTTTCTGCACGATCACTTGTTTTGCTGTTTGGGCGGCAATGCGGCCGAACTCGGCGTTCTCAATCTTCTGCTCAACCACATCCCCCAGCTTCAAGGGCGGATCACGCTGTTCAGCGATGCTCTCTTTAATTTCGTAGTCGGGCGTTTCAAACTCGTCGTCTTCGACGACTGTCCAATAACGGATCGTTTCGTAATCACCGGTACGCCGATCAATGTGAACGCGTACGTTCGCTTCTTCTTTATCGAAGCGCTTACGCGATGCGCTGGCTAACGCCGCTTCCACCGCTTCGAAAATGACATCGCGGGAGACGCCCTTTTCGTTAGAGATCGCGTCAACGACCATTAAAATTTCTTTACTCATGCGTTTGCCTCGCCAGAAAACCTGTCCTTATGTGCAAAAGCCCGGCATCTCGCCGGTCGCGTCACCCGTTCAGTCATCAAACTGAGGCACGATGCTGGCCTGATCGATGCTTTCAATGGGGAAGCAGTACTCTTCCCCATCCAGCTGGAGCAGAATTTCATCGCCCTCAATCCCGGCCAGCAAGCCCTTATATTTGCGTCGACCATCAAATGGCATACGTAATTTCAATGCCACATGGTGGCCTTGAAAACGCGCGAAATGATCAAGCGTATAAAGAGGACGCGCCATACCCGGCGAAGAGACTTCTAGTCGATACTCACCGGCGATAGGGTCTTCAACATCTAATACGGCGCTGACTTGACGGCTAATATCGGCGCAGTCTTCGACGCTAACACCGCTTTCGCGCTCAATGTAGATCACCAGACGCGAATGCTTTCCCTGGGAAAGGTGGTCGATACCCCATAGCTCAAAGCCCATGGCAGTAACAACGGGTTCGATCAGCGCATAAAGCGCAGCGTGTTTTGTGGCCACAGACAAAGCTCCTATAGCCGTTGCATCAGGCACCTGGCCAGGAGTGGATAATAAAGCTAGGTGGCTGATTGGCGTTACCCGGAAACGTGTCCCCGGTAATCCGGTAGACATCCGCTAGTGAGATACTGTCGTCAGCAGCCATCACAAAAGCAGCTGCTAACAAAAAGCCCCTTCACAGGAAGGGGCTTTTTAGAGAAACCTGTAGTACCATTTTCAATATCAACGCCATCAAAATTTGCTTAGTAACGCTATGTTTAGCAAAACCAAGCGGCATTGATTTAAATGGTAGCGGGGACCGGATTTGAACCGATGACCTTCGGGTTATGAGCCCGACGAGCTACCAGACTGCTCCACCCCGCATCAATCTAGGTGGACGATAATAGGCGCTTAACAAGATTTCGTCAAGGCTTCTTTTCGTCTCAACCGCCGTTCCTGACCTAGGAAGCTGGCGTGCCAGCAAATCAGATGGTGCCGAAGGCGGGACTTGAACCCGCACGACCGTAAGGTCACTACCCCCTCAAGATAGCGTGTCTACCAATTCCACCACTTCGGCATCAGGGGAGGCTAGTAAAAAGCGCAGTCAAATCACTCTCTGCTGCTTTCCTCTAGCACTGGCGAGGCATTATCCATGCTTTGGTCGCCATCGTCAAGCGTTGGAACGTTTTGCTGTTGCTCAATTAATCGCGCGTCAGGAATACCGGCTTCCGGCGCCGCCTGACCAACCTGAGTAGCGAAGTACGCCAGCGCCATCGAGGTCGCGAAGAAAGCAGCCGCCAGGATACCCGTAAAACGGGCCAAAAAATTGCCGCTGCCACGGGAACCAAAGACGGTTTGCGAAGCACCGCCGCCGAAGGCAGCGCCGGCTTCAGCGCCTTTCCCCTGCTGAAGCAGGATCAAAACAACCAAGGCGATCGCAATCACCACGTGAACCATTAAAATTGCAACTTGCATGGAATTATCCTGCTGACTGACAAATAGCGTGAAAGTCGTCGATCTTGAGTGAGGCGCCGCCCACTAGACCACCGTCGATGTCTGGCTGCGCGAGTAGCTCAGCCGCGTTTTTGGCATTCATGCTGCCGCCATAGAGTAGGCGCAGTTGCTGTGCCAGTTGTGCATCAAATTCGCCCTGGTAGGCGCGAATCCCGCTCATTACTTCTTGCGCCTGCTCAGGCGTTGCCGTGCGCCCGGTACCAATCGCCCAGACCGGCTCATAGGCAATCACTACCTGTTCACGCTGATCAGGCTCAAGCCGAGCCATCACATGGCCGACTTGGCGCAGCACCACGTCCATGGTGCTGCCGCTATCACGCTCTTCAAGGGTTTCCCCTACGCATAGAATGGGCGTGATTCCCACATTAAGGGCCGCTAGCGTGCGCGCATAAACATGGTCATCCGTTTCCCGGTAAAGCTGCCGACGCTCGGAGTGGCCAGTTAAGGCATACGTAACACCAAACTCTTTCAGCATACGCCCGCTCACTTCACCCGTATGCGCACCAGAATTCAACGGGTTTAGCGTTTGCGCTCCTAACGTAAGCGGCGACCCTTGAAACGCTTGGAACGCGGCATGCAGATAAGGAAACGGCGGCATTACCGCGATATCTAGCGCTGTCGGCAGTATGGCATCACGAAAATGCTCAGCGAAAGCGTGAATCAACTCGGCAGAGCCGTTCATCTTCCAATTTCCGGCAATTAGGGGCGTACGCATGGGGCATCCTCACTCATGTGGGCCGAAATGGTATAGGACCGGCCTGATCAAAACAACCGCTGTCAAGCCGTTGCGCTTGACCCCAGCAGCGCTTGTACGTGAGCGGCCAACGACTGCGCCAGGGCCTCGACATCCAAGTGCGCACGCCCCTCCACCATCACGCGGATCAAAGGCTCCGTTCCAGAGGGGCGCAGCAGCACTCGCCCCTCATCAGCCAACTCGGCCTCCGTTGTCGCCACGGCCTGCTGCAACGCCTCAGACGCCATCAGTTTTTTGGCATCGCTACCGGGAGGCAGTTGGACGTTTACGAGCGCCTGCGGCACTTTTTCCAACCCACGCAGCAACATTGGCAACGTTGTATTTTCCCGCACCATCATGCCCACGACCTGAAGCGCAGCGACAATGCCATCACCGGTGGTTTGGGTATGACCACACACAATATGACCTGACGACTCACCGCCAAGCTCCCACGCGTTTTCCGCCATACGCTCCATAACAAAGCGATCACCGACCTTAACGCGCTCAAAGGGAACCGCCATCTTTTCCAACGCCATCGCCAAACCAAAATTGGTCATCAGCGTTCCCACGACGCCGCCTTTGAGTAAGCCACGCTGATAGCGATCACGGGCGATCAAATAGAGAATATCGTCACCATCGACTTCACGGCCGTCCGCATCAACCATCAGCACGCGGTCGCCATCACCGTCAAACGCGATGCCCAGGTCCGCTCCTTGCTGAATCACTGCCGCACGCAGCGCTGCCGGGTATGTCGAGCCAACTCGTTCATTGATATTCATCCCGTCAGGGGTGGCACCAATGGTGCTAACTTCCGCGCCAAGTTCGCGAAACACATTAGGCGCAATGTGGTAGGTCGCCCCGTGTGCACAGTCGAGCACAACATTTAAACCGTGCAGGCTTAAACGATCAGGCAACGTGGATTTACAGAACTCAATATAGCGCCCGGCGGCATCGTCAATGCGCATGGCCTTGCCTAGCTGGGCGGAATCCGCGGTGGTTAAGGGCGCATCCAGCATCGTTTCAATACGGTCTTCAATGTCGTCGGGCAGCTTTGTCCCTGCTGCCGAGAAAAACTTGATGCCGTTGTCAGCAAAAGGATTGTGCGAGGCAGAAATCACAATGCCTGCGTCCGCGCGGAAGGTGCGGGTTAAATACGCAATCCCCGGCGTCGGCATCGGCCCGAGCAGCGCCACATCAACGCCAGCCGCCGAAAGGCCCGACTCTAACGCAGACTCAAACATATAGCCTGAAATACGCGTATCTTTACCGATCAAGACACGCGTGCGTCCCGTCTCCCGGCGTAAGACTTGGCCGGCCGCCCAACCTAGCTTCAGCATAAAGTCAGCGGTGATCGGTGCCTGCCCAACCGTGCCGCGAATCCCATCCGTACCAAAATAGCGACGTGCCATCACGCTCCCTCTCTGTCTGTTGTTTTTAAAATGACGATGTTAAAAGCGGCCATATTAAAAAACGCTGTTTTGAGCACTGCCTTCGTGGAGCACCGCCCAGGTCATGTTCACCGCATCCACAGTGGCGCCCACATCGTGCACCCGCAAAATTTTTGCGCCACGCTCAACGGCCAACGCCGAAAGGGCAAGCCCCCCGAACAAACGCTCCTCCACCGGGCGCCCTAAGACTTTCCCTATCATGCTTTTGCGCGACATCCCCACCAAAACCGGCAACGCTAACGCTTGCAAGGCATCCATATGCTTTAGCAAACGCAGGTTATGCTCTACCGTCTTACCAAAGCCAAACCCAGGGTCAATCAACAAGCGATGCCGCTTAAGCCCCGCGACTTCGCACTCCGCGATACGCCGCGTTAGGTAATCAACCACCTCGACTTCAATCTTGCGCTCATAGCGTGGCGACTGCTGCATGGTCTGCGGCTCACCCTGGCGATGCATTAAGCATACCGGCAAAGCGCTCGCTGCTGCCGCGGGCAGCGCGCCCTCACGCTCAAGCGCGCGCACGTCGTTAATCATTCCAGCGCCCAAAGCGCTGGTTTCACGGATCACTTGCGCGCTACTGGTATCCACCGATACCAACGCATCTAACTCACGGACTAGCGCTTCCACCACCGGCGCCACTCGATCAAGCTCTTCCTGGTCGCTAATCACATCGGCGCCAGGTCGGGTTGATTCGCCGCCGACATCAATGATCGCCGCGCCTTCTGCCAACATTCGTTCGGCGTGACGCAACGCGTCATCGAGCGCGTTGTGTTGGCCGCCATCAGAAAAGGAGTCAGGCGTGACATTAAGAACCCCCATGACACGAGGAAAGGAAATATCGAGCAAATGACGACCGCAGCGCAGGTGTGGCACCTCTTCGGTCGCATGGTGAGAAGCTGCGTTTGAAGTCATGCAAAAGCCTAGTGTGAGTAGCGTCTGAAGTGTACTTGTTAGGATAACAAAAAGGCGCCCGATAGGGCGCCTTTGTTAAACAAACGCGAGTATTGCGCTTACGCTGGCTCCGGCCTAAGAACCTGCCGGACCTCCTAGCGGGTCGGACGGGCGACGACTCGGCTCATCTTCGTCCTCATCATCATCGTCGGCATCATGCGAGCCATCCGGCGATTGCTGAGCAGACGGCTCTTTATCCGCCGCTGAATCACCACTTGAGGGTGCTCCACCACTCGGATCATCCCAGCCTTCAGGGGGGCGTGGGTCACGCCCTTCCATAATATCGTTCAGCTGAGTGGCATCGATGGTTTCGTATTTCATTAAGGCTTCCGCCATGGCATCGAGCTTGGCGCGATTATCTTCGAGTATCTTATACGCCTGCTCGTAGCAGCCATCAATGATCTTGCGCACTTCCTTGTCCAGCCGCGTGGTGGTTTCACCCGACTTCATTTTGGCGCCGCCCTGGCTTGAGCCGAGGAATTGATGAGACTCATCTTCATCATAAAGAATTGGCCCCATCTCATCCGACAAGCCCCACTTGGCGACCATATTGTGGGCAAGTTCAGTGGCACGCTTAATGTCGTTGGATGCCCCTGTCGTCACACCATTTGGCCCCAGCGTCATTTCCTCGGCAATACGACCACCGAACAACGAACAGATTTGGCTGATGATCTGCTGACGCGACAAGCTGTAGCGGTCTTCTTCCGGTAGGAACATGGTCACACCCAGCGCACGGCCGCGCGGAATAATCGTGACCTTGTAGACCGGATCATGCTCGGGCATCACAAGGCCAATGATGGCGTGACCCGACTCATGATACGCCGTATTGAGCTTCTCTTTATCGGTCATCACCATGGACTTGCGCTCAGAGCCCATCATGATTTTATCTTTTGCCTGCTCCAATTCTTCCATGCTTACCAAGCGCTTATTGCCGCGCGCGGCAAACAAGGCAGCCTCGTTCACCAGGTTGGCCAAATCGGCACCCGAAAAGCCAGGCGTACCGCGAGCAATCAATTGCGGTTTAACGTCATCGGCCAACGGCACCTTACGCAGGTGGACACCAAGGATGTGTTCACGACCGCGAATATCGGGCAAACCAACGGTGACTTGGCGGTCAAAACGTCCTGGGCGAAGGAGCGCCGGATCCAGCACATCAGGGCGGTTGGTGGCGGCGATGACGATGATGCCTTCGTTCGGCTCGAAACCGTCCATCTCCACGAGCAGCTGGTTGAGCGTTTGCTCACGCTCATCATTACCACCGCCCATGCCAGCACCGCGAGAGCGGCCAACGGCGTCGATCTCATCAATAAAGATAATGCACGGCGCTTGCTTTTTGGCCTGCTCAAACATGTCACGGACACGCGACGCCCCAACACCAACGAACATTTCCACGAAGTCAGAGCCTGAAATCGAGAAGAACGGCACTTTGGCTTCGCCCGCAATCGATTTCGCCAGTAGCGTTTTACCGGTGCCGGGCGGACCCACCATCAGCACACCGCGAGGAATGGTGCCGCCAAGACGCTGGAATTTAGTGGGGTCACGCAAGAAGTCGACAAGCTCCTCGACTTCTTCTTTGGCTTCGTCACAACCGGCCACATCGGCAAAGGTGGTTTTGATCTGGTCGTTTGAGAGTAGCTTGGCTTTGGATTTACCAAAGCTCATCGGGCCGCCTTTTCCTCCACCCGCACCGCCTTGCATCTGGCGCATGAAGAACATAAAGATGGCCAGAATTAGCAGAATCGGGAAACTCGCGATCAGCAGACGCGTCCAGATACTTTGCTGGTCGGGTTTTTTACCCACGACGGTGACGTCGTTGGCCAACAAGTCATCCATTAACTTAGGATCTTCCGCTGCCGGGCGAACCGTCTGGAACGACGAGCCGTCGGTACGCTCACCGCTAATGGTGTAACCATCAATAGTGACACTGCGCACTTGCTGATTTTGCACCTGCTGCACGAACTGTGAATAGTTCATGGCTTGAGGTGAGCTTTCCGTATTGAAGTTGTTGAACACTGTCAGCAACACGGCCGCAATGACCAACCACAGGATCAGGTTCTTTGCCATATCGTTCAAGGGGCTACCCTCATTACAAAAATCTGTCAGTTAACGTTCAATACTGAGACCATACACCAGCATCAAGCGTTCAACCATTGCCAAAGTATATACACGCAAAATACATACACTTTGGGCCAGTGATGCCACACGTATAAACCTGAGTGCTCCAAGCACATACTGTGGCATACATTGCGATTACTTGTCTGGCAATCGCGCTGATAGAGCATCGCTATCAGTCATGTAACGCGCTGCACGCCGCGTGCATTAGCCGTTAAATCCGTCAGCGAGCAAATACACTTCTCGTGAACGTGCCCGAGAAGCCTCCGGCTTACGCGTGACAACCTTATTAAAGTCGCCGCGCAGCGCTTTTAAGTACGCATCAAACCCTTCACCTTGAAAAACTTTGGCCAGAAACCGCCCACCGGGTGAAAGCGTATCACGCGCAAGCTCCAGCGCCAGCTCCACCAAGTACATGGCCTGCGGCTGGTCGATTGCCGCCATACCACTCATATTGGGGGCCATGTCGGACATCACAAGGTCTACCGGGCGATGATTAAGCCGTTCGAGCACAGAATTAAGCACGCTTTCTTCGGTGAAATCACCTTGTATAAAGTCGACGCCGGCTAACGCATCCATCTCCAGGATATCAGAGGCGATCACCACACCCTCCGGGCCGACCTTTTCCGCAGCGACTTGGCTCCACCCTCCCGGCGCGGCACCTAAATCGATTACCGTCATCCCAGGGCGAAATAACTTATCTTTGTCGTCCAGCGCCAGCAGTTTATAACTCGCCCGAGAGCGATAGCCATCTTGCCAGCGCTGTTTGACGTAAGGGTCATCGAAATGCTCTTTCATCCAGCTACCGCTGGCTTGACTTGCTTGGCGTTTACCGCCTTTGGGCTTTTGCTGCATGGGGGAATCTAATCGTATAAGTCGGGATGAGCGCTTTCACCTTGCGGCATTTCGCCGTAAGATGGAGCGTTAAGCGCAAACTGGGATACCGCAAGATACCATGAGCTTGTCACAGGCACAAAAGAAAGCATTCCGTAGCATTGGTCACCACCTTAATCCGGTCGTGACCGTTTCGGAAAACGGCGTTTCGGAGAATTTGCTCGCGGAGCTTGGCCGCGCCTTACGCGACCATGAGCTGATCAAAGTTAAGCTCGCCTTGCCCGAGCGCGATGACCGCGCCGCCATGCTGCAAGAGCTAATTAACGCAAGCGAAGCCGAACAGGTCCAGACCATCGGCAAAATTGCGCTACTTTACCGCCACAATCCGCAGGCAAACCCGAAACTTTCCAACATTACACGCTTCGAGAATCACCACGGGCGCCGATAACGCTTCATCGCATCAAGCGTGTAAGTCGCAAGCAAACGCCCCGCTGCTAGCAGCAGCGGGGCGTTTTGCATTAAGAGGTGGCACATAAGCCCCAAGGGGTTAAATGTGCTCGACGCTCTGAATTTCGTACTCGACGTCACCGCCCGGTGTTTTCACTGCAACGACGTCACCTTCTTCTTTGCCGATCAACGCACGCGCAATAGGAGATGTAACGGAAATACGCCCCTGTTTAATATTCGCCTCGTCCTCGCCGACGATGCGATAGGTCACCTCGTCATCGGTATCGAGGTTTAAAAGCTCAACCGTAACACCAAAAATCACTTTGCCGGTTTTCGGCAGCTTGGTCACATCGATTACCTGGGCGCTGGAGAGCTTGCTTTCAATCTCCTGAATACGCCCTTCAATAAAGCCCTGCTGCTCACGCGCGGCATGATATTCGGCATTTTCCTTCAAATCGCCGTGCTCACGCGCCTCAGCGATGGCCGTAATCACCTGAGGGCGAGCTTCACCTTTAAGGTAATTTAGCTCATCACGAAGACTTTTTTCGCCCGCGACAGTCATCGGGACCTTGTTCATTGACTTGCTCCTGCATGCAATTCCTGAAGGCGCCGCACCGTAATCTCCCGCCCGTACTCTAGCGCCATGCAAACGGCATTAGCACCCGCCAAGGTGGTCGCATAGGGCACCTTGCGCGCGAGAGCAGTACGGCGAATTACCGAAGAGTCGTTAATGGCTTGGCGACCTTCAGTGGTATTGACGATGTAGGCGATTTCGTCGTTCTTAAGCAGATCGACGATATGGGGACGGCCTTCGTAGACTTTATTGACGTGCGTAACACTCAGACCAGCGGCTTCCAATGCGGCAGCTGTTCCGCGTGTTGCACATAGCGTAAAGCCCAATGTTAGCAGAGAACGCCCCACTTCGATAATCCCTTCCTTGTCAGGCTCACGTACCGAAAGAAACGCTTTGCGATCGCCAGAAAGCGCGGGGATCGCCTCGCCTGCGCCGAGCTGAGCCTTAAAGAACGCTTCAGCAAAGGTATCGCCCGAGCCCATCACCTCGCCGGTGGACTTCATCTCGGGAGAGAGAATCGGGTCCACCCCGGGGAATTTATTGAACGGGAACACCGCTTCTTTGACGCTGTAGAAGTGCGGCACGATCTCACGTTCAAAGCCCTGCTCGGCTAAGGTTGTGCCCGCCATACAGCGCGCCGCCACTTGCGCTAACGAGGTGCCAATGCATTTGGACACAAACGGTACGGTACGCGAGGCGCGCGGATTGACCTCAATCACGTAGATTTCGCCGTCCTGCCAAGCCAGCTGCACGTTCATCAGCCCTTTAACGCCGAGCTCCACCGCCATACGTTTGACCTGGTCGCGCATCTCATTCTGCACATCAGCCGGCAGCGAATAGGGCGGCAGGGAGCAAGCGGAATCACCGGAGTGAACGCCCGCTTGCTCAACGTGCTGCATGATCCCGCCAATCACCACTTGCTCGCCGTCTGAAACCGCGTCGATGTCGATCTCAACCGCCGCGCTCAAAAAGTGATCGAGCAGTACCGGCGAATCATTAGAGACCTTGACCGCATGGGTCATGTAGTTCTCAAGCTCCGTGGCGTCGTAGACAATCTCCATGGCGCGACCACCGAGCACATAGCTTGGGCGCACGACCAGCGGGTAGCCGATTTTTTCGGCTTTAGTAAACGCTTCCTCAAAGCTGCGCGCGGTGGCATTAGGCGGCTGCTTGAGGCCGAGCTTGTCGATCATTTGCTGGAAGCGTTCGCGGTCTTCGGCGCGGTCGATGGCGTCCGGCGTGGTGCCGATGATCGGCACGCCCGCGGCTTCGAGCTCACGGGCAAGCTTAAGCGGCGTTTGACCGCCAAACTGCACGATCACGCCGACAGGCTTCTCTTTGTCGGCGATTTCCAACACGTCCTCGAGCGTCACCGGCTCGAAGTAGAGGCGGTCAGAGGTATCGTAATCGGTGGAAACCGTTTCCGGGTTGCAGTTGACCATGATGGTTTCATAACCATCGTCGTGCATGGCGAACGCGGCGTGAACACAGCAGTAGTCAAACTCAATGCCCTGACCGATGCGGTTGGGCCCGCCACCGAGCACCATGATCTTTTGGCGATCCGAAACGTCCGCCTCGCACTCCTCTTCATAAGTGGAGTACATGTAGGCGGTATCTGACGCAAACTCCGCCGCACAGGTATCCACCCGCTTATAAACCGGACGAATACCGTGCTTTTGGCGCGTTTTGCGAAACTCTTTTTCAGACACCCCTAACAAACGGGACAAGCGCGCGTCAGAGAAGCCTTTGCGCTTAAGCTGATACAGTTCGCGGGCAGAAAAATCCGCCAGTGAGCGCTGACTCACCGCCTGCTCGGTGAGCACTAAGTCTTCCATCTGCACCAAGAACCAGCGGTCGATATTGGTCAGCGCAAAGATCTCATCGACGCTCATGCCCGCGCGCATGGCATCCGCCACAAAGAAAATACGCTCCGCGCCGGCGGCCTGCAGCTCGCCCTGGATAATCGTCATATTCTCTGGGGTAAAATCGGTAATGATCGGGTCAAGACCATCGTTACCGGTTTCCATGCCGCGCAAGGCTTTTTGCAGCGATTCCTGGAAGGTGCGACCAATCGCCATCACCTCACCCACCGACTTCATCTGGGTCGTCAGGCGATCATTCGCCTGAGGGAATTTCTCAAAGGTGAAACGGGGAATTTTAGTGACCACGTAATCGATAGACGGCTCAAACGACGCCGGGGTGCGCCCGCCGGTAATATCGTTCTGAAGCTCATCCAGCGTATAGCCCACCGCCAGCTTGGCGGCGATCTTGGCAATCGGGAAGCCGGTCGCTTTCGAGGCCAACGCCGAGGAGCGCGACACCCGCGGGTTCATTTCAATGACTACCAGGCGCCCGGTGTCCGGGTCCATGCCAAACTGCACGTTGGAGCCGCCGGTTTCCACACCAATCTCGCGCAGTACCGCGAGGCTGGCGTCGCGCATGATCTGGTACTCTTTGTCGGTCAGCGTTTGCGCCGGCGCCACGGTGATGGAGTCACCGGTATGCACACCCATGGGGTCGAAGTTTTCAATCGCGCAGACGATGATGCAGTTGTCGTTTTTGTCGCGCACGACCTCCATTTCGTACTCTTTCCACCCCAACAGCGATTCGTCGATCAAAAGCTCATGGTTGTTGGAAAGCTCGAACCCACGGGTACAGATTTCCTCGAACTCTTCCTTGTTATACGCCACACCGCCGCCAGAACCGCCCATGGTGTAAGAAGGACGGATAATGGTTGGGAAACCAAGCTCGGCTTGAATTTCCCACGCTTCTTCCATGGAGTGAGCAACCTTAGCTTTCGGACACTGCAAGCCGATGCGTTTCATGGCCTGATCGAACAAATCCCGATCTTCGGCCATATTAATCGCATCGGCGTTAGCACCGATCATTTCGACGCCGTACTTTGCCAGCACGCCATGCTTTTCCAGCTCAAGAGCGCAGTTCAGCGCCGTCTGGCCGCCCATGGTGGGCAAAATCGCATCCGGGCGTTCGGCCTCGATGATCTTCTCAACCGCCTGCCACGTAATCGGCTCGATATAGGTGGCATCGGCCATCGCCGGGTCGGTCATGATGGTCGCCGGATTGGAGTTAACCAAAATGACGCGAAAACCCTCCTCACGCAGCGCTTTACACGCCTGGGCGCCGGAGTAGTCAAACTCGCAGGCCTGGCCGATCACGATCGGGCCAGCGCCAATAATCAGAATGCTTTTTATGTCGGTACGCTTAGGCATATCGGTTCCCGCAAAAATGGTGACGAATAACGACGAATCTGGAACGGTGTTTGCGCAGTGGTTGTCGCGAACGATTTAGCGACGCGCCCACATCATGGAGACGAAACGATCAAACAGCGGCGCTACGTCGCGCGGGCCAGGGCTCGCTTCCGGGTGGCCCTGAAAGCTGAAGGCCGGACGGTCGGTAAGTTCGATGCCCTGCAAGGTGCCGTCAAATAGCGAGCGGTGAGTGGCGCGCACATTCGCGGGCAGGGTTGCTTCGTCAGCAGCGAAACCGTGGTTCTGACTGGTGATCATGACCGTGCCGGTGTCGACATCCTGTACCGGATGATTGGCCCCGTGGTGACCGTGGCTCATCTTCACCGTTTTGGCGCCACTCGCCAGCGCCAAGAGCTGATGACCAAGGCAAATACCGAATACCGGCAGCTGGGTTTCCAGGATTTCCTGAATCGCCTTGATGGCATAGTCGCAGGGCTCCGGGTCACCGGGGCCGTTGGCGAGAAATACGCCATCCGGGTTCATGGCCAGCACCTCGGCAACGGGGGTTTGCGCCGGCACCACGGTCAACCGGCAGCCACGCGAGGCCAGCATGCGCAGAATGTTGCGCTTAACGCCGTAATCGTAAGCCACCACGTGGAAGGGTCGCTCGATGGTGGTCGTGTCTTGATACCCCTCACCTAACACCCATTCACCTTCGCTCCACTCGTAGGGGGATTGACAGGAAACCACCTTGGCCAAGTCCATGCCCTTAAGCCCAGGGAACGCCTTAGCGGCGGCCAGCGCGCGCTCAACGGCGTCATCACCCTCTGCGTCAGCGCCTGCCAGAATCGCCCCGTTTTGCGCGCCTTTATTGCGCAAAATGCGCGTCAGCCGGCGGGTGTCGATGTCGGCAATGCCCAATACGTTCTGGCTTGCTAGATAATCCGACAGCGTCTGCTCGCTGCGAAAGCTGCTGGCGAGCAGCGGTAAATCGCGAATCACCAGCCCCGCCGCGGCAATCGCGCCGGATTCGACGTCTTCGGCGTTAACGCCGGTATTGCCGATATGGGAATAGGTCAGGGTGACAATCTGGCGGGTATAGGAGGGGTCGGTGAGAATTTCTTGGTAGCCAGTCATGGCCGTATTGAACACCACCTCACCGCTGGTTTTTCCTTCGGCGCCGATGGCGATGCCGTGGAACACACTGCCATCTTCTAAGGCCAATATCGCGGGTTTGCTCAATGCGGGGTTATTCAAGACATATCCTCCCATGCTGGATAAGCGCCCTTAGGCGCAGGCGCAGCGTTCCGGTAGCGACGTTTGCGAACAAACGTCGGGTCGTAAAAAAGCGGGACGAAGCCGATCAAAAAACCGGTCTCATCCCGCTTGTTGTTCTTTTCCATGATACGGCCATCTTGCTCCATCACACTGATGCAGCGGGCTGCTTTCTTTGCCACCCGGCCAAAATTTTTGGAATGTTACAGGATTTTGGCGCCAGCGGCTAGCCCCCGTTATCGCAGCATCACTGAGCGAAGCCTCACGCCCCCAAGCCCAGCACGTCTTGCATGTCGTAACGGCCGCTGTCTTTATCGGCGACCCAACGCGCGGCGCGAACGGCGCCTTTAGCAAAGGTCATGCGACTAGACGCCTTGTGGGTAATTTCGATGCGCTCGCCTTCGGTGGCAAACATCACCGTATGCTCACCCACGATATCGCCCGCACGTACGGTGGCAAAGCCGATTTCTTTATCGCTACGCGGGCCGCACTGCCCCACCCGTTCAAATACGCCGTGCTCTTTAAGATTGCGCCCTAAGCTCTCGGCCACCACTTCCCCCATTTTAAGCGCCGTGCCCGAGGGCGCGTCGACCTTATGGCGGTGATGCGATTCGATCACTTCGATATCGTAGCCTTCATCACCCAGCGCCTTGGCCGCGGTCTGCAAAAGCTTCAGCGTTAGGTTCACACCCACACTCATATTGGGCGCAAACACCAGAGGCACGCGGTCGCGAAAGCGATCAAGCTGGGCAATTTCATCATCGCTCATGCCGGTGGTGCCAATCACTATGCGTTTGCCGTGCTCGGCGCAAAACGCCAGATTGGAAAGCGTGACCTGGGGGGCGGTGAAGTCGATCAACACTTCGACATCGTCCACCAACGCTTCCAGCGAATCCACCGCGGCGACGCCTTTTTTACCCACACCCGCTAACTCGCCAATATCCACCCCGGCAAGGGAGCTGCCAGGCTCCACGACGCCACCGGCCAAGGTCGCGCCGGCGTCCTGCTCCACGGCATTGACTAATGTCCGGCCCATCCGGCCAGCCACGCCTACAATGGCAATTCGGGTCATGAAAACTCCTGCATTTTTCGTTTAGCCGCAAATAGGCGAAATCATACCAGAAACAAAAAACCCCGATAGCATCCGCCACCGGGGTAATTGCCTGAGACAAGCCGTTTACGGCTTCATGTCTTCAAAGAACTTCTTCACGCTGTCGAAGAAGCCGGTTTTCTTGGGCGAGTGGCTGTGGCTATTGCTGCCGTCAAAACTCTCTTGTAGCTGGCGTAGCAGGTCTTTCTGCTCGTCGTTGAGATTGACCGGCGTTTCCAGCACAACCTTGCACAAGAGATCGCCAGGCGCGCCGCCGCGAACCGGTTTCACGCCCTTGCCCTTGAGACGGAACATCCGGCCGGTTTGCGTTTCCGGCGGAATCTTCAGCTTCACACGGCCATCAAGTGTGGGCACTTCCAACTCGCCCCCAAGGGCGGCATCAACAAAGTTGATCGGCACATCGCACTGCAAGTGCCTGCCTTCACGTTGGAAGATATGGTGCGGCTTGATATTGGCCTGCACGTACAGATCGCCCGGCGGCCCACCGTTAATGCCAGCTTCGCCTTCGCCGTTAAGGCGGATACGGTCACCGGTATCCACGCCGGCGGGGATCTTGACCGAGAGGGTGCGCGTCTCACGAACGCGACCTTCGCCGTTACATTTGTGACACGGCACTTTGATATGCTGACCAGAGCCATGGCACGTGGGGCAGGTTTGCTGAACTGCAAAAAAGCCCTGCTGCATGCGCACTTGCCCGTGACCGGCGCAGGTCGGGCAGGTTTCTTTACTAGAACCCGGCTCAGCGCCTTCACCGTCGCAGCGGTCGCAGTTGATATGGCGCGGCACGCGGATATCCACGGTGGTGCCGGCGACCGCATCCTCCAGATCCAGCTCTAGGTTATAGCGCAGGTCACTGCCACGCGCGGGCGCATTAGGACCACGACGGCGTCCGCCGCCGCCGCCGCCGCCAAAGATATCGCCGAACACATCGCCGAAGATATCGCTGAAGTCGCCAGCACCACCGCCGCCGAAACCGCCACCGCCAAAACCGCCGCCGCCTTGGCCGTCAACACCGGCATGGCCAAATTGGTCATAAGCGGCACGCTTTTCGCTGTCGGTTAAGACTTCGTACGCTTCTGACACCTCGCGGAACTTCTCAGCGGCGGAGTCATCGTCTGGGTTTCGATCGGGGTGGTACTTCTGCGCCAGGCGGCGGTAAGCCTTCTTGATCTCTTTCTGATCAGCCCCTTTATCGACCCCCAGGACTTCGTAATAATCGCGCTTGGACATAGGTCCTACGCCTCCTGGTTAGCTACGCATTTCAGCTGCGGAAACAGCAACGCGGGAGTCGTCTCCCGCGTCACCGCTTTCCTTGGCAGAAAGAGGGTGATTACTGCTTTTTCTGATCGTCGTTGACTTCTTCGTACTCGGCGTCAACCACGTCGTCTTCTGGCTTGGAGCCATCAGCACCGTCACCACCCGCTTGCTCGCCTTCCGCTTGCTCGGCGTACATCTTCTGCGCCAGCTGGCCTGAGGCTTCGGTCAGGGCGTCCAGTTTCTTCTGGATGTCGTCCTGGTCATCCCCTTTCGTCGCTTCTTCCAGCTCGGAGATGGCCGTTTCGATGTTCTGTTTCTCGTCATCGGTTGCCTTGTCACCGGCTTCTTCCAGCGTCTTACGCGTGGCGTGAATCATGCCGTCCGCTTGGTTGCGTAGCTGCACCAGCGCTTCGAACTTCTTATCTTCGTCGGCGTGCGCTTCAGCGTCGCGCACCATCTGTTCGACTTCTTCCTCGGACAGACCGCTGGATGCCTTGATAACGATCGACTGCTCTTTGCCGGTTGCTTTATCTTTCGCCGAGACGTTCAAGATACCGTTGGCATCGAGATCAAACGCCACTTCGATTTGCGGCACGCCACGCGGTGCTGGCGGAATGTCGGCAAGGTCAAAACGGCCCAGCGACTTGTTCTGCGAAACCTGCTTACGTTCACCCTGTACCGCGTGAATGGTCACGGCGGTCTGGTTGTCATCCGCGGTGGAGAAGGTTTGCGTCTTCTTCGTCGGGATGGTGGTGTTTTTCTCGATCAGCGGTGTCATCACGCCGCCCAAGGTTTCAATCCCCAAGGTTAGCGGTGTGACGTCCAGCAGCAGTACGTCTTTGACGTCGCCGCCAAGTACGCCGCCCTGAATCGCCGCACCGACTGCGACGGCTTCATCCGGGTTAACGTCTTTGCGTGATTCCTTGCCGAAGAAATCAGCGACTTTCTTCTGCACCTGCGGCATGCGGGTTTGACCGCCGACCAGGATGACTTCATCCACTTCAGACGCCGAGAGGCCTGCATCTTTCAGCGCGACCTTGCACGGCTCCAGCGAGCGCTGCACCAGGTCTTCCACCAGCGACTCTAGCTTGGCGCGAGTCACTTTGACATTTAAGTGTTTCGGGCCGGTGTTATCGGCCGTGATGTACGGCAGGTTCACATCGGTCTGCTGGGCGCTTGAAAGCTCGATCTTGGCTTTCTCAGCGGCTTCTTTGAGACGCTGCATGGCCAAGTTGTCGCCTGACAGATCAATACCGCTGTCGGACTTGAACTGATCAACCAAATAGTTGATTAGCGCCAAGTCAAAGTCTTCGCCGCCCAGGAAGGTGTCGCCGTTGGTGGCCAGCACCTCGAACTGAGTTTCGCCATCAACATCGGCGACTTCGATAATGGAAATATCGAAGGTACCGCCACCCAGGTCGTATACCGCGATGGTTTTGTCACCGCGCGATTTGTCCATACCGTAGGCCAGTGCGGCGGCGGTTGGCTCGTTGATGATGCGCTTAACATCCAAGCCTGCGATGCGGCCAGCGTCTTTGGTGGCCTGACGTTGGCTGTCGTTGAAGTAAGCCGGCACGGTGATGACCGCTTCGGTCACTTCTTCGCCGAGATACTCTTCGGCGGTTTTCTTCATTTTCTGCAGCACTTCCGCGCTGACCTGCGGCGGTGCCATTTTCTTGCCTTTCACCTCAACCCAAGCGTCGCCGTTGTCAGCTTCGGTAATTTTGTACGGCACCATTTTGATGTCTTTCTGAACGACGTCGTCTTTAAAGCGACGGCCGATCAGACGCTTGATGGCGTACAGGGTGTTTTCCGGATTGGTCACGGCTTGGCGTTTCGCCGCCTGACCTACCAGCGTTTCACCGTCGTCGGTATAGGCGATAATAGACGGCGTGGTGCGACCGCCTTCGGCGTTTTCAATAACCTTGGCGCTGTCGCCATCGAGCACTGCGACACAAGAGTTTGTTGTGCCCAGGTCAATACCTATAATGCGTCCCATAGTAGAAACCTCAAATTCGTTAGTTAAACGTGAAATTACGTTATGCCTTTACGTTAGCGGTCGTTATGCAATCGCTTTTGCGCGAGTCGCTTAAACAGCATCTGCGAGCGTTATTGCGATAGTTATTGCAGTAATTACCGCGTGGTTGCCCTTTATTTGGGGGTGGCTTGTGGCATTTCAAGGGTTTTTTATGCCTATTCACCGGCTTTTTGACTTACCACCACCATCGCTGGGCGAACCAAACGGCCATTAAGCAGATAGCCCTTCTGCATGACTTCCATCACCGTATTGGGTTCCACGTCAGGGTTGGGCACCATTGTTATCGCTTCATGCACCTGCGGGTCGAACGGCTCGCCATGAGGCTCCACCGACTCAACACCGAATTTATTCAGCACATCGAGCTGCATTTTCAGCGTCATGGAAACGCCTTCACGGTGCGCTTCGGAGGCTTCGCTCTCCATCGACTCCAGCGCCTTCTCCAAGCTATCCACCACCGGCAAAAGCTCTTTGACAAACTTCTCCAAAGCAAACTTCCGCGCCTTTTCCGCTTCGTGTTCAGCGCGGCGACGGACGTTTTGCGCTTCGGCTGCTTCACGTAGCGCCTGATCTTTGGCCTCCGACAGGCTCTGCTTTAGCTCTTCGACTTCCGCTGCCAAGACCTCCGCCTCGGGGTTATCCGATGACGTCGCGACGGTATCGCCTTCGTCTTCGATCAGGCCTTCTAGCTCGCCTTCTTCGAGGCGCTCTTTAGCCTGTTGCTCTGGCGTTTCGGCTTCCTGCTCTTGCTCTTCACGCGCGAGCTCTTCGTCTAGCGGGGTTTGAGGTTCTTTAGCCATGCGTTACTCCTAAACGGAAAACATTGGTCAGTTACGGTTTGCAAGGTATATGGGGGCCAAGACATTCAACTCAAGTGGTCAATGCATTTCTCTTGAGAAAGCCGCCCCACAACAAGCATTGCAGTGTGATATCGGCTACTGTATAAATTATCCACTGTATATAATTTCAAACCCGCATAGCTCGGCGCCAGGAGGAACCATGCTGACCCAGTTAGCCATCCAGGATTTCGCCATCGTTGACCACTTGGAGCTTGACCTCACCGGCGGCATGACCGCGATCACCGGCGAAACCGGGGCCGGCAAATCGATCCTTCTCGGCGCCCTAGGGCTCTGCCTTGGCGAACGGGCCGATGCCGGCAGCGTGCGTCACGGTTGCGAGCGCACCGATCTGTCGGCTCGCTTTGATATCCACCATCTCCCGGCGGCACAAGCCTGGTTGGATGAGCGCGAGCTGCCCAGTGAAGAGTGCTTGCTGCGCCGCGTGGTCACGGCAAACGGCCGCTCTAAAGCGTGGATCAACGGACAGCCCGCCACCGTGAGCGACCTTAAAGCGCTCGGTGAGCACTTGATCCAGATTCACGGCCAGCATGCTCACCAAGCGCTGATGCGCGAAGAGACTCACCTTTCCTTACTTGACGACTACGCGGGGCTCAATGGCAAAACCCATCGGCTCGCCGAAACGTTTCGTGCCTGGCATAGCGCCCGCCGGCGGCTGAAAAAGCTCAGCGAAGCGGGCAGCGAAATTGAGGCCAAACGCCAGCTGCTGCGCTATCAGGTGGAAGAGCTCGATCAGCTTGCCCTAAGCGAAGACGAGCTGCCTACACTTGAAGACGAGCAGCTTCAGCTCGCCCACGCCGAGGAAATCTTGCGCGAAACACAGTTTGCCGCCGACTGCTGCGCGGATGATGACGGCGGCGCGCTATCGCTATTACACCGCGCCCATCAGCACTTGAGTGCGCTGCCCGGTAGCGACAAAGGCGCCCTGGCCAACACGCTCGCGATGCTCAGCGACGCACAAATTCAAGTAGAAGAAGCCGCCAGCGAACTCGCGCGCTTATCCGGCCACACCGAACTCGACCCTGAACGTTTAGCCTGGGTGGAGGACCGGTTAGGCGATATTCATCGCTTAGCGCGCAAGCACCATGTTTCTCCCGAAGAGCTCTACGCGCAGCACCAGCAATTGAGCCAAGAGCTTAACCAGCTCGACGCCAGCGATAGCGACCTGGATGCGCTAAGCGCGGAAGTCGAATCCCTGCGCGAGCGTTACCGCGGCGAAGCCAAGGCGCTCAGCGACGCTCGGCAAAAGGCCGCGACGCGGCTGGGTAAAGAAGTGCAACAGCAATTGGCCTTTTTGGCCATGGACAAGGCAAGCTTCAAGGTTACCCTGGAAAACCGTGACACCCCGGCACCCGAAGGGTTAGACCGCGTACAGTTTTTGATCAGCGCCAACCCTGGCCAACCCGCGCGCCCGTTGGCGAAAGTTGCCTCGGGCGGGGAGCTTTCCCGCATCAGCTTGGCGATTCAAGTCGTCGCCGCGAGCCATTCAACAACGCCGAGCCTCGTGTTTGACGAAGTGGATGTGGGGGTATCCGGCGCCACGGCGGAAATCGTCGGCCAGCTTTTACGCAAGCTTGGCGACAATGGGCAGGTCATGACGGTGACGCACTTACCGCAAGTCGCGGCCCAGGCTCACCAGCACCTGCATATCGAAAAGCGCGCCAAGCGCAATACCACGCTCACCCACATGGCGCTGCTCGACGAGGGCGGCCGCGTGAGCGAGCTAGCGCGCATGCTTGGGGGCGTTAATCTCTCAGATCAGACGCTGGCCCATGCCCGCGAAATGCTCCACGCCAGCCAACGTCCACCGCACTGACGGCTAACAAAGCCTGCAAAAAAAAGCCCGCCCCGTTTCCACGGCGCGGGCATTTTTCTTTTGTCGCGCTAAAGCACGCTAACTCGGTCACACTCGCGTTACAGCGACAGCACCTTATCGCCACGGGCGATGCCCGACACGCCAGTACGCGCCACTTCAAGAATGCCCAGCGGCGCCATCGCGTTGAGGAACGCATCCAGCTTCGTCGCGTCTCCGGTAATCTGCACGGTGTAGAGGCTTGGTGTGACGTCAACGACCTGCGCCCGGAAGATATCCGCCGTGCGCTTGACCTCGTCTCGCGCAGCGCCCAGCGCTTTCACCTTCACCAGCATCAGCTCGCGCTCGATGTGATTGCCTTCAGTGAGATCCACCAGTTTGACCACATCAATCAGCTTGTTGAGGTGCTTGGTAATCTGCTCGATCACGCGGTCGTCGCCTATCGTCGTGACGGTCAAGCGCGATAGCGACGGGTCTTCCGTAGGTGCGACGTTAAGCGTTTCGATGTTGAAGTTACGCTGCGAAAACAGACCGACCACACGCGACAGAGCACCCGGTTCGTTTTCCATCAGAATCGAGATGATATGACGCATTAGGTACGCTCCGTTTTAGACAGCAGCATGTCACGCATGGAGCCTAACGGCACCTGCATTGGGTAGACGTGCTCAAAAGGGTCAACCTTCACATCGAGGAACACAAGCTCGTGCTTATTGGCGAAGGCTCGTTCCAGCGCCGGCTCTAGCTCGTCAATGGTGTTCACGGTAATGGCGGTAAAACCGTACGCTTCGATCAGCATATGGAAGTCGGGCAACGACTCCATATAAGAGTGCGCGTGGCGCGATTTATAGTTCAAATCCTGCCATTGACGCACCATGCCCAACGAGGCGTTATTGAGATTGACGATTTTCACTCCCACACCGTACTGCTTACAGGTGGAAAGTTCCTGCATCATCATCTGGAAACTGCCCTCGCCGGTGACGCACACCACGTCGTCATCGGGAAAGTTCTGCTTGATCCCCATCGCCGCCGGAAAGCCAAACCCCATCGTACCCAGCCCGCCGGAGGTAATCAGGCGGTTAGGCTTATCGAACTTGTAGTACTGCGCCGCAAACATCTGGTGCTGGCCCACATCGGTGGTGACATATGCCTCACCACGCGTCACGCGGCATAAGGCTTCAACCACTTCCTGCGGTTTTAATACCTCACCCGGCTTGGAAGGCTCGTAGAGTTTGCCTTCGCGCTCCGCGCGCCACGTGTCAATTTGCTTCCACCAATCGGTTAACGCCTCGGGGCTAGCAATCGATTTCCCCTGCACCAAGCTGATCATCTCGTTAATCACGCTGGAAGACGGCCCGACAATCGGCACATCGGCCCGCACGGTCTTGGAAATCGAACTGGGATCGACATCGACGTGAATGATCTTGGCCGTGGGACAGAACTTCGAGGTGTTATTGGTCACCCGGTCGTCAAAGCGCGCGCCGATGGCAATGATCAAATCCGCGTGGTGCATGGCCATGTTTGACTCATAAGAGCCGTGCATCCCCAGCCAGCCCAAGCATTGCTTGTCGCTTTGCGGATAGGCGCCAATACCCATCAGCGTGGTGGTAATCGGGAAGCCAAGCTGCTTAACCAAATCGGTCAACCCTTCGCTTGCCTTGCCGGTCACCACCCCGCCGCCGGTGTAAAATACCGGGCGTTTGGCCTTGAGCATCAACTCCACGGCTTTCTTAATCTGCCCCGCGTGCCCACGCGTGACCGGGTTATACGAACGCATCTTGATCTTTTTGGGGTAGACGTATTCGTAACGCTCGGTGGGGGCGGTCATATCTTTGGGAATATCGACCACAACCGGGCCAGGGCGGCCAGTCGCCGCGAGGTAAAACGCCTTTTTCAGCACCTCGGGGATTTCAGACGGGTGGCGAATCGCAAAGCTATGCTTCACGATCGGACGGGTCACGCCCACGATATCGGTCTCTTGGAAAGCATCATCGCCAATCAGGTGGCTCATGACCTGGCCGCACAGCACCACTAACGGAATCGAATCCATATAAGCGGTGGCAATGCCAGTGACCGCATTGGTCGCGCCGGGGCCGGAGGTCACCAGCACACAGCCGGGCTTGCCCGAGGCGCGAGCAAAGCCATCAGCCGCATGGGTGGCGGCCTGCTCATGACGCACCAAAATGTGCTTCACTTTGTCTTGGCGGAACAGCGCATCGTAAATATGCAGCGCGGCACCACCGGGATAACCATAAATGTACTCAACGCCCTCATCTTGCAAGAAGCGGGCGATCATATCTGCGCCGGAAAGCAGTTCCACAGTGTTTCTCCCCTGGAGGTCTCGAGTGCCATACACAGGCGGGATGCCTGTTTTCTTCGAGTGCGGCGGTATGCCGCTGCCGGTTACGCCGGCACCTGATGCCAAACCCTGGCATTAGACCCGGTTAGGGCCTGCACTCTCTCACGGCAGATCGCCGCGTCGGGGCGTTGGCCAGGTCGGGCGGTTAGCCCAAGCCCGGAAGTCCTTCGGCGGGTAAAGGCATTCGCCCACCCTTCGCGCGGGGATTGGGGGTTGCCCGTTGGTTCCGCGCCCGCAAATCAGGAAGTGACAAGATTCCATTAGCGCCCTTGGCATGTCAACCTCTCCCTGCCGTTACGTGACGAAATGACAGCCTAACCCAGTAAGCTGCGGCCACTTGAATAGCCGATTACCAAACGCTAATACTTACATCTTCCTTTACACGAACTGATGCCTGCGGGCGTCACAATGGTTAGCGGCGCTTCCCGGCCGTTCGTTCATTGCCGCACTCGCCAGTAGACCCGGCAAGTCATCGCAGTGGTCGTTGTGGACGTGGGTAATCAAGATGGCTTTCAATGAATTTAACGACAGTTTCGTGTGCAAGATCTGATGCTGCGTGCCCTCTCTACAATCGATCAGATACCAGCCCTTCCCCTTGCTCTCTCGCAAGGCGATACCAGAGACGTTTCTGCTTTAGAGTAACCACCACGAAAAACACGCCGCCGACCCCAAATAATTTCGTGCTGGCAGGGGCACAGTATGGCTTTGTCGGATTACCGTCCGAAGCAGCAAGCGTGCTTGAATGCGCACCGCCATGCGCATAACATTAGCCCATGCATTAAATAGCCGCTTGGAGGCTCTAATGGCCGAACTCTATAACGCAGCCGCGCCGAAAAAAGCGGCGAATCTCTCAGTCAATAGCGACCTGCTGCGTAAGACCCGTGAACTGAACATTAACCTGTCTGCTACACTGGAACGAGCCCTGAAAGAAGAGCTCTCCAAACGCAAAGCAGAACAATGGGTTGAACAAAACCAGGCTGCGATAAAAAGTTACAACGATTCTGTCGAACAGCATGGATGCTTTAGTGACGAATTCAGGGAATTTTGATGGCACAGTTCGATGTATACCCCAACCCAAGCAAAACCAGCAAAGCGCACTACCCTTACCTTGTCGATATTCAGAGCGGCCTGCTGAGCGAACTGACAACTCGCATCGTCATTCCTTTGGGGAAACGCTCTGCGTTTGGTGGCAACGCCATGCAAGGGCTCACGCCAGAAATCAGCTTTGCAGACCAAGAACTTCTATTGTTGACCCCACAAATTTCCTCCGTTTCTAAAAAGCATCTCAAAAACCCGGTGGGTTCTTTATCGCATTTCAGAGACCAGATTGTTGGCGCCCTGGACATGGCCATCATTGGCATTTAACGCCTTACTCACCGAAAAATTGGGAGCACAGCGAGTAATTTTTCCGCGTGCAACAATTTGTTAGAAGTGACAACCTTTGACATCGAAGTCGCCAGCGTAGAGGAGCGGCTTTGGGATCGCGTCCCAGGCGCTGTTTAGCCCGGCTATTTGCGATGAAAAGGCGTAAAAGCTGTTCAGGTTTTCGACCGGGATATATGCTGCGCATTACCGCCGTTGAAGGTGTGCTAGTGCCTGGGCGACTAGCGATACTCGAACAGGCGATGAATGAGCGCGTCACGCTTAATCAAAAGCGATCGTGCACAAAAAAACCCCACCGGTGAAGCCGGTGAGGCTGAGAAAGTAAAGAAGCGTGAGTCTTAGGCGTTAAAGACCAGCTTGCCGTCTTCCGCGCTGACGCGAATGATGCTGCCAGGGGCAAACTTGCCGGCCAGCAGGTCTTGGGCCAGCGGGTTTTCAATGCGGCTTTGGATTGCCCGCTTGAGTGGCCGCGCGCCGAAGACCGGGTCAAAGCCCACCACGGCCAGCTGCGCCATGGCGTCGTCGCTGACCTCAAGCCCCAAGTCGTGCTCGGCTAAGCGCGCCTTCAAGCGCTCCAGCTGAATGCCGGCGATGGCCTGAATCTGCTCTTGGCCGAGGGCGTGGAACACCACCACCTCGTCGATACGGTTAATCAGCTCCGGGCGGAAGTGGTTGCCGACGACTTCCATCACGGCATTTTTCATGCCTTCGTAGTCGCTGTCGTCGCCGCCCATGCGCTGGATGATGTCCGACCCCATGTTCGAGGTCATGACGATCACGGTGTTACGAAAGTCCACCGTGCGCCCTTGTCCGTCGGTTAAGCGGCCATCTTCAAGCACTTGAAGGAGGATATTGAACACGTCAGCGTGGGCCTTTTCCACCTCGTCAAGCAGCAGCACCGAGTAGGGCTTGCGCCGCACCGCTTCGGTCAGGTAGCCGCCCTCTTCGTAACCCACGTAGCCGGGAGGCGCGCCAATTAGCCGTGCCACGGAGTGCTTCTCCATGAACTCCGACATATCAATGCGCACCATCGACTCTTCGGTATCGAACAAAAAGTTTGCCAGCGACTTACACAGCTCGGTTTTGCCCACCCCGGTCGGGCCGAGGAATAAAAACGAGCCGTTGGGGCGGTTCGGGTCGGCAAGCCCTGCGCGGGAGCGGCGCACCGCATTTGCCACGGCTTCGACCGCTTCTTCCTGGCCGATCACTCGTTCGTGCAGTGCCTCCTCCATGCGCAGGAGCTTGTCGCGTTCGCCTTCCAACATTTTCGCCACTGGGATGCCGGTCCAGCGCGAGACTACCTCAGCGATTTCTTCTTCGGTGACGTTGGAGCGCAACAGCTGGTGGCTGGCGGTATCGGCGGCTTCGCCCTCATTACTCTCGGCGATTTTCTTCTCGATTTCGGGAATTTTGCCGTACTGAATCTCCGACATGCGCCCGAGATCGCCCTGTCGACGCGCCTGCTCAAGGTCAATGCGCGCTTGCTCAAGCTCGGCTTTGAACTGCGCGGCGCCCTGAATGCTGGCTTTCTCTGCTTTCCAGATTTCATCCAGGTCAGCGTATTCGCGGTCCAGCTCGTGGATCTGATTATTCAGCGCTTCCAACCGCTTTTTCGACGCCTCATCGGTCTCTTTTTTCAGCGCCTCGCGCTCCATCTTGAGCTGAATCAGGCGGCGGTCGAGCTTATCCATTTCCTCGGGTTTGGAGTCGAGCTCCATGCGGATACGCGAGGCCGCTTCATCGATCAGGTCAATGGCCTTGTCGGGCAGCTGACGGTCGGTAATATACCGCGTGGAGAGCTTCGCCGCGGCAATGATCGCCGAGTCGGTGATATCCACGCCGTGGTGGACTTCATAGCGCTCTTTCAGCCCGCGCAGAATCGCCACGGTGTCTTCTTCGGTGGGCTCGTCCACCAGGACTTTTTGGAAGCGCCGCTCAAGTGCCGCGTCTTTTTCGATGTACTT
Organism: Vreelandella vilamensis; assembly: GCF_031451755.1. Taxonomy (NCBI): domain Bacteria; kingdom Pseudomonadati; phylum Pseudomonadota; class Gammaproteobacteria; order Oceanospirillales; family Halomonadaceae; genus Vreelandella; species Vreelandella vilamensis. Next base: position 58,296 of record NZ_JARWAN010000015.1, read on the forward strand.
GCGGTACTCATCCAAGGTGGTGGCACCCACGCAGTGCAGCTCGCCGCGCGCCAGCGCCGGCTTGAGCATATTGCCCGCGTCCATGGAGCCCTCGGCTTTGCCCGCGCCGACCATGGTGTGCAGCTCGTCGATAAACAGAATCACGCGGCCCTCTTCCTGAGAGAGCTCTTTTAACACGGCTTTTAGGCGCTCTTCGAATTCGCCACGGAACTTGGCCCCCGCCAGCAGCGCGCCCATATCGAGCGACAGCACGCGCTTGTCCTTAAGCCCCTCCGGTACCTCGCCGTCGACGATGCGCTGGGCCAAGCCTTCGACGATGGCGGTTTTGCCCACGCCCGGCTCGCCAATCAACACGGGGTTATTTTTCGTCCGGCGCTGCAACACTTGGATGGTACGGCGGATCTCGTCATCGCGCCCGATCACCGGGTCGATCTTGCCGCTGGCGGCGCGTTCATTAAGATCCAGGGTGTACTTATTCAGCGCCTCGCGCTGATCTTCAGCGTTGGGGTCGTCGACTTTTTCGCCGCCGCGCACGCCTTCAATGGTGGTTTCCAGCGCCTTGCGCGATACGCCAGCCTCTTTTAAGGCCTTAGCAACCTGGCCCATCTCAAGGGCTGCCAGTAGCACAAGCTCCGAGGCAATGAACTGGTCGCCGCGCTTTTGCGCTTCGCGGTCGGTCAGGTTGAAGAGCTTGATCAAGTCCCGCGAGGGCTGCACCTCGCCGTCAAACTGGCTGACTTTGGGTAAGTCGTCTAGCTGTTGGTTAAGACCCTCGCGCAGCCGCGAGCTATCGCCGCCGGCTTTCTGCACCAGCGCTTTGATGCCGGTATCTTGATTGTCGATCAGCGAAAGCAGCAGGTGAACGGGTTCTAGCTGGTTGTGCCCATGGCCTACGGCCAGCGACTGCGCATCGGCAATCGCGTTTTGCAGCTTGGCGGTAAATTTATCGAATCGCATACAACTCTCCTCTCGGGATGACGGCGCGTTTGGACGCACCGTTTTGCCCCTAAATCATGCTTGCGGCCACGTGTTGAGCCGCGCCTAACATAATTTATGGTGCCAATTCTCATCACTTTCAAGAGGAGCCGATACGCAAGCGAGGAACTATTTGAGCCAGATCACGCTGGCCATGCGCCCAGTACGGCCATTGTCGCGACGATAAGAATAAAAGCGGGACTCACACGCTGTACAAAAATGGCCACCGCTTACATGATGGATACCAAGGGCCTCTAGCCGCAGCCGCGCCAGACGATACAAGTCGGCCATTTGGTGCCCTAAGCGGTAGGGGCTGTGATCAAACGCCTCCGCCGCTTCAGGGTTCACGGCAATAAAAGCGTCGTACACTTCTGGCCCCACCTCAAACTGGGCGTTAGAGATGGCCGGCCCCAGCCACACCAGCACGTCGTCTGGCGGCGTGTTGAGCGCGGCCACCGTCGCTTCTAACACACCGCCCGCCAACCCGCGCCAACCCGCATGGGCAACCGCCACACGCGTCCCGGCACGGTCACAAAACAGCACCGGCAAGCAGTCTGCCGTCAACACCACGCAAGCGTAGTCGCGGGAGTCGGCGAGCGCGGCATCCGCGTCGGGCGGGGATTCCTCGAAGTGCTGCTGCACTCGCGCCCCATGGGTTTGGTTTAGCCACATTAACGGGCGCTCGTCGCTTAGCTCTTTGTGGAGCTGGCGCCGGCACAGGTCGACGTGGTCCGAATTGTCGCCGACGTTATGCGCCAAGTTAAAGGCAGCAAAGTCGCCCTGGCTGGGGCCGGTCTCACGCGTGGTGACGAAAGCCCCTACGTTAGGCGGCGCCGGCCAATCGGGGGTGATTAATGTGGGACGAAGGTCAATGGCGTCGCTCATGACAGCTCCTTAAGGCGCTTTAGCGCATGGTCGCGTGATCTTCGCGCAGGTAATCCAGCAACATTAACAGATCATCCGGCAGCGGCGCGCGGAAGGTCATGGTTTGCTGAGTTTGCGGATGGATAAAAGAAAGCTTGCGCGCGTGCAGCGCCTGACGCGGAAATTCGCGCAAGATCTCTTTTAGCGGCTCGGCGGCTCCCGGCGGCAGCTTGGGTCGCCCACCGTAGACCAGGTCGCCAATCAGCGGGTAGCGCGCATGCGCCATGTGAACGCGAATCTGGTGGGTGCGGCCGGTTTCTAGCTTGCAGCGCACATGGGTGTGGGCACGAAAGCGCTCCACCACGCGAAAGTGCGTCACGGCCGGTTTGCCCGACGCATTCACGGCTTGGCGTTTGCGATCCTTTGGGTGGCGGCCAATGGGCGCCTCCACGGTGCCACCCGCCACCGGCGTGCCGATCACCACGGCGTCATACTGGCGTGACACCGTCCGCGCCTGCAGCTGCTCAACCAGTGCGGTTTGCGCCGGCAGCGTTTTCGCCACCATCATCAAGCCCGTGGTGTCTTTATCCAGGCGGTGGACAATACCGGCGCGCGGCAGCTGGGCGATTTCCGGATGGTAGTGCAACAGCGCGTTAAGCAGCGTGCCATCAGGGTTACCCGCCGCCGGGTGAACGACCATGCCGGCGGGCTTATTGATCACCATCAGGTCGTCATCTTCAAACACCACGTCAAGGGCAATCGCCTGCGGCTTAAAGCGACCTTCTTCTTCCAGCGTGGCGCAGAGGTCTAACGTCTCATCGCCGTGAAGTTTCATTTTGGGCTTCACACGAGCACCATCAACGGTAAGCTCGCCAGCGTTGATCCACGCTTTCAAACGCTCGCGAGAATAGTCGCTAAATAGCTCAGCCGCCGCTTGGTCTAAACGCGCGCCGGCAAGGGTTGCCGGTACCCGCTGTGTGGCTTCAACAGTGCGGGGCATAAAGGTTCCTTTAACGCACCTCAGTTTCTAACAACGTTTTTAACAACAATGGCTTTACGCCTGCGTTTTGCGCTGAGGTGATTTATAGTGGGCTATCAACGACTCATTCTACCATGGCCGCTATCGCTTTTCGGCGATTGGCTGGATTGTCACGAGGATCACCATGCGCGTTTTTTCTGCTGCGACCCGCTTTGGCGCACTTGCCATAAGTTTGGCTTTATTGGCCGGCTGTGCCAGCAACGGCTCAACCGACTCCTTCGACGAGGGAAAATATGCTGACGTCGCAGAACGGGAGCTGTACGAGAGCGCCCGCGCTGCGCTGGACAGCAGCCTTTACCCGCTTGCCATTGAGCGTTTGGAAGCACTCGATACCCGCTTTCCCTTTGGCGTTCACGCCGAACAAGCGCAGCTTGAGTTGATTTACGCTTACTACGAAAACGACGACTGGGAAGAAGCCCGGGCAGCGGCAAGCCGTTTTATTCGCCTGCACCCCGATCACCCGCAAGTGGATTACGCCTACTATTTGCGCGGTTTAGCCGCGTGGCAGGCGGGCCGCTTTAGCCTTGAGCGCCTGCGTTTAATCGATATTTCCAAACGCGATTTGGGCGCCACCCGCGACGCTTACAACGATTTCCGCGAGCTCATCCAGCGCTACCCCAGTAGCGAATATGCCGCCGACGCCCAACAACGTATTATTTATTTACGCGAAGTTCTCGCCCGCCACGAACTGCATGTTGCCGATTACTACCTGCGTCGCGGGGCCTTTGTCGCGGCGGTGGAGCGCGGCCGCTGGGTGATTGAGAATTACCCCGAGTCCAATGCGTCTCACGATGCCCTCGCTACCATGGTGGAAGGTTACATGGGTCTCGGGATGAATGACCGCGTGCAAGAAGTGCTTGACGTGTTACGGGAAAACGCGCCGAACCACGAACAACTTAATGGCGGCGAATTTCAACCTAAACACCTTTAAATAACATTGAGTGACTTATTTATAACAAAATTATGTACAAGTTTTCTGCTTGAGATCTCCGTACTGACTTTCTGTACAACCGTTCTGTACAAACTGATTACTGTAAAAACTAATTGCTGTACAACGAAATCATGATATGGAACCACGCTGCGGCGTGGTTTTTTTTCTATGGCGCGCAGCGCCTTGACTGGCGAACAACCGAAACGCCGCCTTAACGCAAAAAGGCGGCGTTTTTACTTGCTGGATTACTCACATGACGGCGATTCACGATGACGCAGCGGCTGCGGGTTACTCCCCTGGCTGCCAGCCGTTGATGATCGGATAGCGGCGATCGCGCCCAAAGCCACGCGGGGTGACGCGCACGCCAACCGGCGCTTGGCGGCGTTTGTACTCGCAACGGTCAACGAGCTTGACGATCTGGTACACGTCGTCGCGCTTAAAGCCCGCCTCGATAATCGCTTCCGCGCTCATATCGCCCTCGATATAGCGTACCAAGATGGCGTCCAGCGTGTCGTAGTCGGGCAGCGAGTCGCTATCCTGCTGATCAGGCGCCAGCTCAGCGCTTGGGGGGCGTTCAATGACCCGCTCGGGCACCGCGGGCGACTCGGTATTGCGCCAGCGCGCAAGGCGGTAGACCCAGGTTTTATACACGTCTTTTAGCGCATTATAGCCACCCACCATATCGCCGTAGAGCGTGGCGTAGCCCACCGCCATCTCGCTCTTATTACCCGTGGTCAGCACCATCAGGCCCTTCTTGTTGGAGATTGCCATCAGCAGCACGCCACGACAGCGCGATTGCAGATTCTCCTCGGTGGTGTCGCGCTCGGTGCCGGCGAACGTATTCGCCAGGGTCAGCATGAAGGCATCCACCAGCGGCTCGATGGTCATAATCTCGTACTCGACGCCCAGCATCTTGGCCTGCTCGGCGGCATCTTCCTTCGAAATATCAGCGGTATAGTGATACGGCATCATCACCGCCTGCACCCGCTGCGGGCCAAGGGCATCGACCGCAATCGCCAGCGACAGCGCCGAATCAATCCCGCCGGAAAGCCCGAGCACCACCCCTTTGAAGCCGCTTTTATTGACGTAGTCGCGAAGGCCCGTCACCAGCGCGCAGTACAGACTCTCCTCCGGCTCGACCTCGGGTTCAATCTCGCCTGGCTGCGGTACCCAGACCGCCGCACTTTGCTGTAAAAATTGCACGGGCATCAATCCCGCTTGCCAATACGGCGCCAGCACGCTGAGCTCACCGTGCGCATCAACGCAGCACGAGCCACCATCGAACACCAGCTCGTCCTGGCCGCCAATGGTATTGACGTAAACAATCGGCGTTTGCACTTCTTCAGCACGCGCTTCCAGCAGGCGCAACCGTTCGTTGGGTTTGTCGTGATGATAGGGTGACGCATTAAGGCTAATCAGCACTTCCGCCCCGGCGTCGCAAGCCGCGTTAACCGGCTCGCCGTCCCACAAATCTTCACAGATCAAAAGCCCGAGCTTCGCCCCTTTGTGTTCATACACCAAGGGCTCGCGACCCGGCGTAAAATAGCGCTGCTCATCGAAGACTTGATAATTCGGTAGCGCCTGCTTGGCGTACTCGGCCTCCCACCGGCCGTTATACAAAATGCCGGCGAGGTTATAGCGATGCCCTTCGCGCACGCCGGGGTAACCGATAATCACCAGCACATCGCGGGCGACTTTTTCTGCCATCGTCGCGCGCGCCTCCCGTAAGCGCGTCTCCATCGACGGGCGTAGCAGTAAATCCTCTGGCGGGTAGCCAGAAAGAAACAGTTCCGGAAAGACAACAATATCGGCGCCGTGCTCGATGCGCGCCTCGCGCACCGCTTCAATTGCGCGGGCGGCGTTGCCGGGAATATCCCCGACCAAAGGGTCGAGTTGGGCCATGACCAGCGTTAAGTCTTGCATGGGCGTTCAAATCTCTTGAGAATCGTGAAATCACAGTGACGCTTTACTCACCCCATTGTCCCGCAAGGGCTAACGGCTGGCAAAGGTCGCGCTGACACCCCTGGGAGTTTTTAAGGATGAACCTGTTGATCATTCGTTTAATTATTTTCGCCGTGCTGTTTTTTGCCGGCCTCAAACTTTATGGCATGTATCGCGAGTGGAAGCTTGATCGCGAAGCGCTGGAACAAAAACCCGAACGCCGCGATGGCGGCCAGATGGTGCGCTGCCAATGGTGCGACGTTCACGTGCCGGAAGAGGACGCCTTGCGCGAACAAAATCAGTGGTTCTGCTCAAGTGCCCACCGCGACCGCTTCCTTCAGAAGCAGCGCGATGCCGCTCCCGAAGAAAACCAGGAAACGCACGAGGATTCTGACAAGCGCGACTAAACCGAGCCGACTTAAGACAAGCGCCCTTCTAGCCGGTATGGCGCCGGGTCAATCAACGCCTCACGCCCCAGAAGCTGGTCCACCAGCAAATGCGTCGAGGCGGGCGCCAACACCAAGCCATTGCGGAAATGCCCGGCGTTAACATAGAGCCGTTCAAAGCCTGGTACCGCGCCGATAAACGGCGTGCCATCGGGCGAACCGGGGCGCAGCCCTGCCCACTGGTGGGCCACCGGGTAACCGGCCAAGGCGGGCACGATGGCTTCGGCACTCTGCTTCAGCAGCGCCAGCGCCTCGGCGTCGGTGGTTTTATCAAACCCGACGTCTTCCAGCGTTGAGCCGGCCAATACCAGCCCATCGGCGCGGGGAATCACGTAGCGCCCGTCTTTCAATATCACCCGGTTGGCCAGCCCCGGCGGCGTTTGAAAGGCAATCATCTGCCCTTTAATGGGCCTGACCGGGAGCGTTACCTCAAGCGTTGCCAAAAGCCCCGCTGCCCAGGCGCCACCGCAAACAATCACGTGTTCGCCGTAAAGTGGTCCTTGGGCGGTTTCCACGCCGTTAACGGTGTTTCCGTGGCGGATAAAGCGCTGTACATCGCATCCTTCGCGCAAGGTGACCTCGGACATCGCGCTCAAGCACGCTTTCAGTGCATGCGCCAAACGCGGGTTGCGAATACTGCCCAGTGTCGGCATCCACAGGGCTCGCTCGCTCGGCGCCGCGTGCGGTTCTTTCTCGGCCACGAAACCGCTATCGACGCGCTTAAGCGGCTTACCCATGGCGCGCGCCCAGGCAAGGGCTTTCGCCTCGTCGTCAACGTTGAGGTACAAAAGCCCCTTCTGGCGATACTCCGGGTCGATGCCCGTTTCTTCCAGCAAGCGCAAAGAAAGCGTGGGGTAAGCGCCTTCTGACCAGCGCGACAATTGCGAAATCGGCGTGGCGTAGCGCCACGGATAAAGCGGCGACACAATGCCACCACCGGCCCAAGAGGATTCCTGCCCGCACTCACGGCGCTCGACCAACGTGACCCGCTGACCGGCATCCGCCAACTGCAGCGCGGTCATCATGCCGATAACCCCGCCACCAATAATTAAGAAATTGCTCACACGTTTTGTCCGTTTTGGCTTACATAACGTTGGTCAGCAGCGTCTAACTTGATGAGTAAGACACCGCCGTCTGACCGCCGACCATGAGCATAACCGCGCAGACGAGGGAATCAAGCGGCATTCATCACGGCCAGGGAGGCTTAACCGTGAAACTCCCATCCCGAGGTTTCACTCTGCTGGAGTTACTGGTGGTCATCTTGCTGGTGGGGATCCTGGCCACGTTAGCCACGCCCAGCTTTCTTGCCTTTGGCGAGCGCAACGCCCGCAGCGCGGCAGTAAACCAGCTTCAAAGCACGTTGTCGTTCGCACGCAACACGGCGATTACGCAACGCCAGGAGGTGACGGTCTGCCCGTCGGATGAAAAACGGCAAAATTGTGTTACCGAATGGAGCGGCCCCATTCTCGTGCTCACCGGCGACAAACAGAAAAACTTGGACACCGACGATATCGTGCGGGTATTTCCCTCAACGCCAAGGGCTGAGATCAGCTACAGCCGCAACTGGAGACGCATCAAGTTCACGCCGCTAGGGCATAGCAGCGGCTATAACGGGCGATTTTTTGTCTGCCCGGCTAACGCCGAAAAAGGAAAAGAACTCGTGCTGAGTCAGCTCGGGCGCCTGCGGGTGACGGAGCAGCCCTATGACTGCTCCTCATCGTAAGCGCTTTACTTCTGACGATGCACTTAGCTCAGCCCATCAAGATAACGCTCGGCATCGAGTGCGGCCATGCAGCCGCTGCCAGCGGAGGTAATCGCCTGGCGGTAGACGTGATCCATCACATCGCCCGCCGCAAACACACCCGGCAAGCTGGTCGCGGTGGCGTTACCGTCAAGGCCCGATTTCACCTTGATATAGCCGCCGCTCATCTCCAGCTGGCCTTCGAACATCCCCGTATTCGGGCTGTGACCAATGGCGATGAAAAGCCCCGGCGCTTGAAGCTCTTTGGTGCTGCCGTCTTGGGTGGACTTCAGCCGCACGCCGGTGACACCGGTGTTATCGCCCAATACCTCGTCGACTTCTTGGAACCATTCGACGGCCATATTGCCGCTTTCCACTTTTTCAAACAGCTTATCTTGAAGGATTTTTTCCGCACGCAGCGTGTCGCGGCGATGCACCAAGGTGACCTTGGAGGCGATATTGGACAAATACAGCGCTTCTTCCACGGCGGTATTGCCACCGCCCACCACAACCACTTCCTGCTTACGGTAGAAAAAGCCATCACAGGTCGCACACGCCGACACGCCTTGGCCCATAAACGCTTGCTCGGACTCAAGGCCAAGATAACGCGCGCTGGCCCCGGTGGCGATAATCAGCGCATCGCAGGTGTACGTGCCGTTATCGCCTTTCAAGGTGAACGGCTTTTCGCCCAAGGTAACCTCGTGAATATGATCAAACAGCACCTCGGTGTTAAAACGCTCCGCGTGCCGTTTCATCCGCTCCATGAGCTCAGGCCCTTGCACGCCCTCGGCATCCCCCGGCCAGTTATCCACATCGGTAGTGGTGGTGAGCTGACCGCCCGCTTGGATACCAGTGATCAGTAACGGGTTGAGATTGGCACGCGCGGCGTAAACGGCGGCCGTATAGCCGGCCGGGCCGGAGCCGAGAATAATCAAGCATTCGTGACGTGTTTCCATGCAAGCACCTAGATGAAATGAAATGGGGTCGCCCTTTGCCAAGCTCAGGGCGACCGAAAACGATTTGCGTCAATAAATGGTACCAGCTCAGCGTGATTACAAGGCGCAATCTTATCGATTAGGCAAATATTGCCTTGAAATCATTTATCCACACACCCATGTGCTATTAGTGTATTGAGTCGCCTGCTGTCGAAAACGATTGTCGAGGTACCCAACACCAAGAGAAGACACGGTAAAAGAAAACCCAGATCGTCGCTCTGCGAAACGGCCGCTAGGCTGAATCGTTGAAAAGGAGAAACCTATGAGCAAGAGTCCCGAATCGCTACAAGCCGAGGCGTTACAGACCCTCACGGTGGGTAGCCAGCACTATCACTACTACAGCCTCCCTCACGCCGCCAGCGTGCTAGGTAACATCGACCGCCTGCCTAAGACACTCAAAACCCTGCTTGAAAACCAGTTACGCTTCGCCGATGACGAGAGCGTTGCGGTAGAAGATATGCAAGCGCTGGTCGATTGGCAGAAAGAAGGCAAATCGAGCCGTGAGATCGGTTACCGCCCGGCACGCGTGCTGATGCAAGACTTTACCGGCGTGCCCGGCGTGGTGGACCTTGCTTCCATGCGCGCCGCCGTTGCCAAGCTTGGCGAAGACCCGGCGCGCATCAATCCGCTGACACCGGTGGATCTGGTCATTGACCACTCGGTCATGGTGGATAATTTTGGCAACGCGACAGCGTTTCAGGATAACGTCGATATTGAGATGCAGCGTAACCGCGAGCGTTACGAATTTCTGCGCTGGGGGCAGGAAGCGTTTGATAACTTCCGCGTGGTACCGCCCGGTACCGGCATTTGCCACCAGGTCAACCTGGAGTACCTTGGCCAAACGGTGTGGACGAAACAGGAAGACGGCAAGACCTTTGCCTACCCTGACACGCTCGTGGGCACCGACTCCCACACCACCATGATTAACGGCTTGGGCGTGCTCGGCTGGGGCGTTGGCGGCATCGAAGCGGAAGCCGCCATGCTTGGCCAGCCGGTGTCGATGCTGATCCCGGAAGTGATCGGCTTTAAGCTTACCGGCAAGCTACGCGAAGGCATCACCGCCACTGACCTTGTACTGACGGTCACCGAAATGCTGCGCAAGAAAGGCGTTGTCGGTAAGTTTGTTGAGTTCTACGGTGACGGCCTAAAAGATTTACCCCTGGCCGACCGCGCCACCATCGCCAACATGGCCCCGGAATACGGCGCTACCTGTGGCTTCTTCCCGGTTGACGATGAAACGCTCAACTACCTGCGTTTAACCGGCCGCGACGACGAGCAGGTGGCGCTGGTGGAAGCCTACAGCAAGAGTCAAGGCTTATGGCGCGAGCCGGGTGACGAGCCGGTCTTCACCGACTCGCTACACCTGGACATGGACGAAGTTGAAGCCAGCCTTGCCGGTCCGAAGCGTCCGCAAGACCGCGTTGAGCTGAAAGACATGCCGACGGCTTTCGCCCAAGTCATGCAAGACGACGGCAAAACGATGGAACCGCAATCATCGCCGGGTAAACTCGACTCGGAAGGCGGCCAAACCGCCGTGGGCGTCGAGCGCAGCTATGAGCACGACGACAGCCAAGACGTCAACTTCAAAGGCGAAGCGTTCAAGCTCGACCCAGGCGCGGTGGTAATTGCGGCGATCACATCCTGCACTAACACCTCCAACCCCAGCGTGATGATGGCGGCCGGCCTTGTCGCGCGCAATGCCCGCAAGAAAGGCTTAACCACCAAGCCGTGGGTTAAAACATCGCTCGCACCCGGCTCCAAGGTGGTCACCGATTACCTCGAAGCCGCCAACCTGAACGACGATTTAGACGCACTCGGCTTCAACTTGGTGGGCTATGGCTGCACGACGTGTATCGGTAACTCCGGCCCATTGCCGGAAGAAATCGAGAAAGCCGTCACCGATGGGGATTTAACCGTTGCCTCGGTGCTCTCGGGTAACCGTAACTTTGAAGGTCGCGTTCACCCGCTGGTGAAGACCAACTGGCTCGCCTCGCCGCCGTTAGTGGTGGCCTACGCGCTCGCCGGCAACGTGCAGTGCGACCTTACCCAAGACGCGCTAGGCTTTGATAGCGACGGCAACCCGGTGTACTTGAAAGACGTTTGGCCGTCGCAAGCGGAGATCGCCGAAGCCGTGGCGCAAGTGAATACCGAGATGTTCCGCAAGGAATACGGCGCGGTATTTGAAGGTGACGACACCTGGAAAGCGATCGATGTACCGCAAAGCAAGGTTTATCAGTGGCCAGAGTCGACCTATATCCAGCATCCGCCCTTCTTTGAAGGCATGGACCGTGAGCCCGACGCCATTGACGACGTGAAAAACGCGCGGGTGTTGGCGATGCTCGGCGACTCAGTGACCACCGACCATATCTCACCGGCCGGTGCGATCAAGCCCGATAGCCCCGCTGGCCGTTACTTGCAGGAACACGGCGTCAAGCCAGTCGATTTCAACTCCTACGGCTCGCGCCGCGGTAACCACGAAGTGATGATGCGTGGCACCTTCGCCAACGTGCGGATCAAAAACGAGATGCTCGACGGCGTGATCGGCGGTGAAACCCGCCACGTGCCAAGCGGCGAGCAGATGGCGATCTTTGATGCCGCCATGAAGTACAAAGAGGAAGGCAAACCGCTTGTCGTTATTGCTGGCAAGGAGTACGGCACTGGTTCCTCGCGCGATTGGGCGGCCAAGGGCACGCGGCTTCTCGGCGTGCGTGCGGTGCTCGCTGAATCGTTCGAACGTATCCACCGCTCCAACCTGATCGGCATGGGCGTGGTACCGCTGCAGTTCCCCGAAGGCGAGAGCCGTCAAACGCTCGGGTTAACCGGGGATGAAGAAGTCTCTATCGAAGGGCTTTCCGAGCTAAGCCCAGGCGGCAATGTTAAGGTCAGAATCTTGAAAGCTGACGGTGAAGTGCACGACCTTAACGCCAAATGTCGAATCGATACCGCTAATGAGCTGGCGTACTACCGTCATGGTGGTATCCTTCATTATGTGTTGCGCAATATGATTGGCGCAGCCTAGTCGGGCAACCGACCGATCCAATGCTTGCAGCCCCCACCTCGGTGGGGGCTTTTTTTGTTTGAGATTAAAACGCGCGACGGCGGTAAGCGCGATACTCCGGCGACCAACAATTACGCTCGATGGACTCGCGCAGCTTGGTACCGTTTGTTTTCAAGGCCACGCCGTTTTGTTGCGCCTGCGCGGCGACCTCAAAGGCAATGGACTTACTGATCTCATTAATGCGCGAAAGCGGCGGCAATAGCGCCCCTTTACCTTCTTTTACCAGCGGCGCTTCGCGTGCCAACGCACGTGACGCACTCATCAGCATTTCATCGGTCACTCGCGAGGCATTCGCGGCGAGCACCCCAAGCCCAATACCGGGGAAGATATAGGCGTTATTGCACTGCGCGATAGGGTAGGTGCGGCCGTTATGCACCACCGGCGCGAAGGGGCTACCGGTTGCCACGAGCGCTTTGCCGTCCGTCCAATGGATAACATCCTCTGGCAACGCTTCGGCGCGGGAGGTCGGGTTGGAGAGCGGCATAATGACGGGGTTCTCGCAGCCGGCGTGCATGGTGCGAATCACGTCTTCGGTAAAAATCCCTTGCTGACCGCACACGCCAATCAACACGGTCGGCTTGATTTGCGCGATGGTCTCTTCCAACGCCTGGCCGTTCCACTCTGCCACCAGTGTCGGGTCGTGGGCTAAACGGCGCTGAAAATCGCGCTGCCACGTTTGATCCGAGGTCATCAACCCGTCACGGTCGACCATGTAGATGCGCGAGCGAGCCTCCGCTTCGCTTAAGCCTTCCGCCATCATCGACACCACCACTTGCTCGGCGATGCCACAGCCGGCCGAGCCACCGCCGACAAATACCACGCGCTGCCCCGCAATGGTCTCTTCCCGCGCTTGGCAAGCCGCCATCAAGGTGCCCACCACGACGGATGCCGTTCCCTGCACGTCATCGTTGAAACAGCAAAGCTCGTCGCGGTAGCGCTCTAATAGCGGAACCGCATTGGCTTGGGCAAAGTCTTCAAACTGCAGCAGCACGTTCGGCCAGCGGCGTTTGACCGCGGCCACAAACTCGTCCATGAAGGCGTCATATTCCTCCTGACTCACCCGCTCGTGGCGCCAGCCCATGTACATGGGGTCATCCAGCAGCGCTTGGTTGTTGGTGCCCACGTCCAACATGATGGGCAGCGTATAGGCCGGGCTAATTCCCCCGCACGCGGTATAAAGCGCCAGCTTACCAATCGGGATACCCATCCCGCCGATGCCTTGATCACCCAACCCCAAAATGCGTTCACCGTCGGTCACCACGATCACCTTGACGTTGTCTTTGGTGGCGCTGCGCAAAATGTCGTCCATGTGTTCGCGATCCGAGTAGCCGATAAAAAGCCCCCGGTGATTGCGATAAATATTAGAGAACTCTTGGCACGCCTTGCCCACGGTGGGGGTATAAATAATCGGCAGCATCTCTTCCAAGTGCTGAGAAACCAAGCGGAAGTAGAGCGTTTCGTTGTCGTCTTGAATCGCGCGAAGATGAATATGGCGCTCAAGGTCACTGCGGCACTGCTGATACTGGCGATACGCGCGCGCTAGCTGATCCTCAATGGTCTCGACCTTTTGCGGCAAGAGCCCAATCAAATTAAACGCCAGACGCTCCTGCTGGGAGAACGCGCTGCCCTTGTTGAGCAGCGGCATCTCCAAAAGCGATGGGCCAGCATAAGGAATATACAGGGGACGTTTTTCGTGGGTCATGGGCACTCTCCGCATTTTTATCTCTGATGACTGCTGCAGCGCAATAAAACCAAGCACTTACGTTAGCATAGCCATAATGTAACACGGCCCTAAGGCAAACTCTTTACCTGTTAGGAGGACTTTGGCACGTATCACGCCCACTCTTTCCGCCAGCAACAACGCCACAATCAGCGCGCCGCCGAGGTATTGTAGCCAGCGCCAATAGCGGCTCTTTTGGGAAGGGTGCTGTTGAGAAGACGGTCGTTGAAAAAAAGCTTCGCCACGCCAGGGGCCTCGTTGCCAATGTCATGACAACCTAGCATGCCCCGTGCGTTAAAACGAAAACGCCCCGACCAAAAGCCGAGGCGCATTGATTAATGGTGGCGGGTAGTTAGCACGTTTTTGCTGCCGGTTTTTTCCCTGCTTCTCCCGCGAAGAAGTAAGGCCGCAGCTTCACGCCGAGCATATTGCCGGCGAACGCCGCCACCAGCCATACCCAGCCATGCAGGCTACCGGAGGCGATACCGCTAAAATAGGCGCCGATGTTGCAGCCAAAAGCCAACCGCGCGCCATAGCCCAGCATCAGCCCGCCAATGACAGCGGCCACGACAGATCTCAACGGAATCTTGAAGTTCGGCGCAAAACGCCCCGCCAAACTGGCCGCCGCTAACGCCCCAAGGATAATGCCAACGTTCATTACCGTGGTGATATCGCGCCACACGCTCGCTTCTAGCGCGGCCGCATTCCAGGAGAATTGCCAGTAACCCCACTGGCTCACATCACCGCCAACCAATGTGTACGCTTTGGCGCCCCACAGGGCAAACGCCGAGGTAATACCCCACGGGCGCCCCGCCAAGGCCAGGGTGGCAAAGTTCAACAGCGCCAGCCCCACGGCCCCCGCCACCAACGGCCAAGGGCCGGTCAGCCAACGCTCCATACCGTGCTTGTTAACCGCAGGCGCCTGCTCTAATTGCCCATGGCGACGTTTCTCCATGACCACGGTGAAAGCGGCAATGGCGGCAAAAAGTGCCAAGCTAATGGCAATGCCGCCCCCAGTGCCCGCCACGTTCACCAGCGACACCGGCTGAAACGAGGGCAGGCTTTGCCACCAGGCGAAATGCGCCGAGCCAATCACGGAGCCGACGATAAAGAACAGCAGCGTGATCATCATCCTGGCGTTGCCACCCCCCGCGGTGAACAGCGTGCCCGACGCACAACCGCCGCCAAGCTGCATCCCCAGCCCGAAAATAAACGCCCCGACAATGACCGAGACGCCAATCGGCGCGACAAAGCCGTAAACCGGCGTGCCAAACAGCGAGCCCGTCCCAAGCGCGGGGAAGAACAACACCACGGCAATCGCCAGCATCACCATTTGCGCCCGCAGGCCGCGCCCTTTGCGCTCGGTAATAAACACCCGCCACGCCGAGGTAAAACCAAACGCGGCGTGGTAGAGCACCATGCCCAAAAGGCCACCGACAATCATCAGCAAGCCGGTGTTGGCATCAAACACGGCACCAATCATCAAGGCGCCCAGCACAATCAGCGCACCCGCCACCAACGGCACGCGGGAGCGCGGCTGCGATGCCGCCATTGAGGCAGAAGCGGTAGACATAACCATCCCCTTAGGTTGAAAAAGCGCCTGCTATGCAACGGGCGCTTTAAAAATGGGGATCAGAATAACGCTAGAAAAAAATAACTTAAAATTCTTTATCGTGACGTTTTTATTCTATCTAGATATAAGCGCGACCATCTTGAACGCGCCACCACCGGTCATCCTGAGCTTGTCGAAGGATAAAAAGCAGCGCTTTATCACCCTTCGGCAGGCTCAGGGCGAATGGGATGGCGTTAAATAAACCGCCCCAACCCAACCGCATCACGCAGTTTGTCCATGGTCACCGTGGCTTCTTCCCGTGCGCGCTCGGCGCCTTTTTGCAGCACGGCTTCAATGTGACCGGGGTCTTCCATCAGGGCGTTGTAACGCTCACGGGGCTCGGCTAGGTGGGCGTTAAGGTATTCAAACACCTGGTTTTTGGCATCGCCCCAACCAATACCCTCGGCGTACTGCGCGCGCATGGCCTCGGTTTCTTCACTTGAGGCAAAGGCAGAATAGATCTGAAACAGCGTGCAGGTGTCTGGGTCTTTGGGTTCGCCGGGTTCGAGTGAGTTGGTTTTGATCTTGCGCACCAGCTTTTGCAGCTTCTTCTCGGAGACAAACAGCGGAATGGTGTTGTGGTAACTCTTGGACATCTTGCGCCCGTCTAAGCCGCGCAGCACTTCTACCTTTTCATCCACCACCGCCTCGGGCAGGGTGAAATATTGGCCTTTATAAAGGTGGTTAAAACGCCCGGCGATATCGCGGGCCATCTCGATATGCTGAATCTGATCGCGCCCGACCGGCACCTTGTTGGCGTTGAACATCAAGATATCCGCCGCCATCAGCACCGGGTAGCCGAACAGCCCCATGGTGATGCCTTTATCCGGGTCTTGATTGCCCGCTTCTTCGTTCTCCGCCACGGCGGCCTTGTAGGCATGGGCGCGGTTCATCAACCCTTTGGCACACACGCAAGAGAGCATCCAGGTAAGCTCGGGGATCTCGCGGATATCCGACTGGCGGTAGAAAATCGCGTTATCGGTGTCCAGCCCCAGCGCCAGCCATGTCGCGGCGATTTCCAAGCGCGACTGCTGCACTTGCTTCGGGTCTTGGCATTTAATCAACGCGTGGTAGTCGGCCATAAAGTAGAACGACTGCACGCTAGGGTCTTGGCTCGCTTCAATCGCCGGCTTGATCGCTCCGACGTAGTTGCCAAGGTGCGGGGTGCCGGTGGTGGTGATGCCGGTGAGAACACGGGTTTTGGGTTGGGTCATGGCTCAGGCTCTTGGTCAAATGGCGCCATGATAACGCGACGCCATTGCCAAGGCGAACGGGCAAAGCCGAAGTTAGAGTGGGAGCCAGACTAAGCCGCCTGCATTATCGCCATCATTGCTATCTTCTCCTGAAGAAAACGTACTATACCGCACACCTCCCTGACCGCCATTCCCCGCATCCAAAGTTATATTCCCCATTGCCACAACAGCACCATACACATTGTAATTATTACCCATTTCTAGCGTTCCGCCTTCCTCGACAATAATCAAACCCTCATGATGCCCAGTGCCATTCGCATCTAACGTTGCACCATTTCTTATAACTATTATCCCAGATGTATTTAAATTCCCACCAGCACTCACACTATTTTTACCCTTATTTCCAGAAAGTACTTCTATATTTTCAAAAACGCCCCGTTCACCTTGGGATAACTTTTCTCCACCACCGCCAGTAATCGACCTATTAAATTCTAGAGGTGGGGGACCATATAGAAAGTCATCCCATTTACTTTTTGAATCCGGATCATAGCTGATCGCTTCTCCCTCTTCTCCTTCAGGACTAGTTCGACAGCTATCGCCATTACATCCAAAATCACTTGGAACAGGATGTGTCCTTCCATCGAAATATCCTGAAACATTATTATCGTTCCACCCACAGCTACTAGACAAACAAACTAGAGGTGCAAGTGCTTCAGGAGACCCACCTAAAGTCAGTCCTACATCGTCTTCATCACCGTCATCAGGTTTATTTGCAACCAATATGAAATGTATAGAGATAACACTATCGGAGCTTTCCGATTCTTTTACTTGACCCACAACAATGTCAGCATCTTCATCGCCTTGTTTACAGCCTACATAGTAATACCCAACATAATATGAAGTTTCGTACTCAACTTCACTGCGTCCATAACCATTAAAACTACCCAAATCATCTAAAATATCTTCATACACGCCATTCTCATCGCTTCCTGATGCTTTACGACAACTTTTAGTATTTCCAGACACATTGAAACTTGAATCATCTTTAACATTTTCAATTTTAACCGATGCACCTACTTCAGCTGCCATCTGCGCTAAAGCTGAAGCGCGATAATTTCCCGCCAGCCTTTCATCAATTAGCGCAGAGCTCATGCCAGAAATACCAATTATCAAGCCGCTGGCGAGCAATACCATTACGATAACGAGGGCGGCCCCTTTTTGCTTTTTAGGTATGGGTTGCGTGTTCATATCACAGCACCTCGGGAAATATAGGAATGGCTATTGCACTGGATTAACGGCTTGGGACCTATTCATTACATGAAAGGAAAGTGTTTCCAAAGTATCGCCGTCACGTTCGAAATCTAGCGTAAACTTTCTATATCCATTTAACCCAGCATCCTGGACGAAACGATTATTATCGCAATCAAAATCATCAGCCAATCCACCAACAATAGGTTGTGAATTAGGTTCGATATCCAAGTCAAAAATGGAGCATTCATCTAACTCATTACCACTACTATCTTTTGTCGATTGCAATTCATAATTACCATTACCTTTTCGATAGCCATTCACTAGTGTATTGGCAGCAAACACTACCACTTCTTGTTTTCGGCTTATTTCTTCCACTTTCTGGAAAGTTTTTAGTGTCGTAATAAAAAGCTGCCCAGCACCCAGAATCACCAGTGTACCGATAGCCATAGCCACCATTAGTTCAACGAGAGTAAAACCTTTTTGATGCTGGTTTAACATAGAGAAGCCTCAAAGCTCAGGCAAGCGAAAAGTATAAGTAAAATTGCCGTCGGTATTGTCAGGAACCTGATCGAGGGCAATAATGATCTTGAATTCGCAGTCGCCTTCTAGTGAAGAAATAGTACCGTTGGAACCTCGGATTGGTGTTTCACTGCCATCAAACCAGTGCTCTATCCATATATCTTCGATACTTTCATCACCAGGCGATACTGCATCTTGGGGATCAATATCGGAGCAATCGTCTCCACTGGGTAATTGTGCCAACGCTGCCCACAATCTTTCCTGCGCATCCACGGCTGCAAGCGTGGCAACCGAACGCTGATAAGCTTGGGTAGCGCTATTCAGTGCCTTGAGCTGCATCCCCGCCATGCCGATTAGCCCAAGGGAAAGAACGACGAGGGCGATCAGTGCTTCGATTAGGCTAAAGCCGCGCTGTTTAATCATTTTTGAGCACCTCTCTGCGAATACCGCCAGCCGGGCTTATCTCAATTAGTCGAGAAGTCACCATATCATCGTGACTCACTGTAAATTGGCAGTCTTCAGGGGTGCAGTTTTCTCTAGCGCCTAACGAACCGAACGTAAGCTCCGTATCATTGGAAATACCAATATCGCTTCTTCGACCTTCTATACGGCGTAACATCAGACCATCACTACCATCATCACTATTGCGCGTCACGGTAATCGCCCAAGGTGGCCCACTGGATATTTTTGCGCTTACATCGGTACGCTGCTTGATCGCTTCGCTACGCGCAAAACTCAACACCGAGATCATTTCGTTCACATCACTGGCAAGCTGCTGGCGGGCGAGAAAAGTATTAAACGCGGGAACGGCCACCGTGGCGAGAATTGCCGCGATGGCTAAAGTAATCAGTAGCTCGATTAACGTGAAGCCGCGTTGTTTCATGATTCCCCGTTGGTGCGTGATGCCGCTTGAGTGATGCCGTTCATCCTGAGCTTGTCGAAGGATATTGGGCCTTGCCTAGAAGCTTATCCCTTTCCGCTCACCCTTCGAAAGGCTCAGGGCGAGCGGTCAAATACTGCGCCAGCCTTGTAGGAACCCGATTTATCGGGCGAATTTACCCACGTTCGCGCAATAAATTGCGCTCCTACAGGGCTTTACCAGCAATCATCCGGCCCCCGATCACCATCGCTCTCGATCCACAGCTCCACGCAGTTAGCAGGCACGTTTGTGCCATTAGTTGCTTTAATTCGATAAGTAGAGGCAGAACCAGAATCAGGCTGAAAAATTGTTATCGTATACACACCTTCAGGTGACGGTCTATCTGAAAAGCAATCACTTGGATAACTATAATTTGAAGTGTAGCAGCGCTCCATTTCCGACGCGGCCTGCATCAAACCGGCTTTGCCATCACTAAGACGACTGCGCTCTACATAGCGCGTGTAGCTGGGGTAAGCAACGGAGGCGATGATGCCGATGATCACGACAACAATCATTAGCTCTATCAGGGTGAAACCGTGCTGGCGATTTGCAGGCTGGCGAGTAAATGACACGGGGTAATGCTCCTGTTATCGGCGTTTCATACGTTTTCAGTATGTCGCAAGCCGATACACTTTGCATCATCCGCTGGCGATCACCTGTTGACGCAGCTCACGGGGCATGGAGAAAGTGATGGTTTCTTCGCGGCCTTCGAGTTCTTCCGGTGTGGCAGCGCCGTGAGACTTCAGCCGCTCGATCACGCCTTTCACCAGTACCTCGGGCGCGCTGGCGCCGGCGGTGACGCCGATGCGCTGCACGTTATCCAGCCAACTCTCATCGATTTGCTCGGCATTGTCGATCAAATACGCGGGTGTACCCACACTTTCAGAAAGCTCTCGCAGGCGATTAGAGTTGGAACTGTTGGGGCTGCCCACCACCAGCACCAAATCACTCTCGGCGGCCAGCTCGCGCACCGCGTCTTGGCGGTTTTGGGTGGCGTAGCAGATATCGTCCGTGCGCGGCCCGCTGATCTCGGGAAATTTTTCCTGCAGCGCCTCGATGACCTTGGCGGTGTCGCTCATTGAGAGCGTGGTCTGGGTCACAAACGCCAGCGTTGTGGGATCTTTGACCTCTAAATTGGCCGCGTCGTGCTCATCTTCCACCAGATAGATACGCCCTCCGTGGGAGGTGTCGTAGCGCCCCATGGTGCCTTCCACTTCGGGGTGGCCTTCGTGGCCAATCAGAATGCACTCCTGGCCGCGCTTGGCGTAGCGCAGCACTTCCATGTGAACTTTCGTGACCAGCGGGCAGGTGGCATCGAAAACTTTCAGCCCACGTCGCTCAGCGTCTTCCTGCACCGCGCGGGAAACCCCGTGGGCAGAGAAAATTACGATGACGTCATCCGGCACTTCATCCAGCTCTTCAACGAACACCGCGCCGCGCTCGCGCAACGTATCGACCACAAAGCGGTTGTGAACGACCTCATGGCGCACGTAGATCGGTGGGCCAAACACATCCAACGCCCGGTTAACAATATCGATTGCCCGGTCAACCCCCGCGCAAAAGCCGCGCGGGTTGGCCAGTTTGATTTCGATGGGGTGTGTTTGCTGCTGTGATTGCATAAATCGCGCCTTGATGCCGAGCATCGCTGAAAAGTGGAACTAAAAACGCGTCGTGCCGTTAATGCGTCGTCGCGGGCTTTATGTCCAGCACCTCGACGTCAAAGGTCAGGGTACGCCCCGCCAGCGGGTGGTTAAAGTCCACCTCAATCCGGTCACCGTCAATCGTTTTGACCATGCCAGGCAATTCCGTTCCCGCTTTATCGGCAAACGAGAGCACCATCCCCAGCTCCGGCGTTTCGTCACCAAAGTCATCGCGCTTCAACGTCTGGATATTCTGGGGGTTATGCTGGCCGAACGCATGCTCAGGCGTAATCTCAAAGGTGCCGCTTTCGCCTGCGGCCATGCCTTTGAGGGGGTTTTCAAACCCCGGCGGCAAGTTGCCATCGCCAAACTGAAACGTCGCCGGCGCTTTTTCTTTGGTGGAGTCCACCACGGTGCCATCTTCTAATTTCAGCGTGAAGTGCAAGGTGATTTCCATGCCTTCACCGATTGCGTAATCGCTCATCATGTATCCGTTAATGTGATGGTAATTCAAAAACCGCTTCTAGCTGCTCGGCCTCAAGGACGCGCTCAAGCCATAAATCAAGCTGCTCGGAGTTCGCCTCCACCAAACGTTGCTCCGCCCAGGAAGGAAGCTCGCCAAACTTCAACGTGAGCAACTTACGTAATGTTCTCTGAGAGCCACGCGTCATGCCGCGCTCCATACCACGTTCCATGCCTCGCTCCATACCGCGCTTCTCGGCGATGCGCTCAAACGATGTAACATAGGCCACGTTCTGTTCCTCCTCAAGGCGTGCCACCTGGTCTTCAAGCTGTAACTCTAGCTCCGGAGGTAGCGCTAGCATCCAATCGACCAGCCGCAGTAGTTCCAAAACATCTTGGCGCTGGTAGCCGGTCAACAGTAGATATTTAATCAACGCAAACTTTGACAGTAGACGTGCCTGTTGGTTTTGCCGCGTCACATGAGCTTCGCGCTGCGCTTGCACGATAACAGCAAAAGGGTTCCTGCTGCTTAATAGCGCATCTCGATGCGGTAGTTCACTAAGGGTGATCAACGGAAAGGTAAAGTCCAGTACCTCTTTCTACGCCGGATAAAGTCAGTCTTATCCATCACTCATCCGTCTGCTTCCTGCGCCGGCGTTCGCCGAAGATCGACTCCCAAATCAGCCCAGCCGCGCCGAGGGTGATGCCAATATCGGCAATGTTGAACGCGGGGTAGTACCACCCCGCCACGTGGAAAGAGAGAAAATCCACCACGTAGCCGTGGACCAGCCGATCATACAGATTGCCCAACGCCCCGCCGATGATCAGCGGCAGCGCGACCGCCAGCAATTTTTCATCGGCTTTTAGCCGCGAGAGCCACACGGTTAGCGCGATATTCGCACCGATTGCCACCGTGGCAAAAAACCAGCGCTGCCAGCCGGGGTGATCGGCGAGAAAGCTAAATGCCGCGCCGGTGTTGTGCAGCAGTGTCAGGTTGAAAAACGGCAGCACCTCCACCGGGTCGGCGTAGTTAAGCCATGCGCTGGCGGCGTATTTGGTCGCCAAATCAAGCACGACCACCGCCAGCGCCAGCCACAGCCAACGCAGCGGCCGCCGCATGGGCGATACGGCTTGCGTCTCAGGCTGCGTCTTAGGCATAGCGGCGCGACTCGCCGGGGCCTTCGGCCAAGTTGCTGATACAGCGCCCGCACAGGTCCGGATGTTCCGCATGGCTGCCCACGTCTTCACGGTGGTGCCAGCAGCGCTCGCACTTGGTGTTGTCGCTTGCCGCCACGGCGACTTTCAAGCCCTCAAGCTCGGTGCTTTCGGCGTTTTGCGCCTCAGCCAGCGGCTTGAGCGTGACTTCGCTGGTGAGCATCACAAAGCGCAGCTCATCGCCGAGCTTGGCAAGCATCGTATGGAGTGTGTCATCCACGTAAAGCGTTACCTCGGCGGCGAGGCTGCCTTTGATCACCTTGGCGTTACGGGCGTCTTCCAGGCGTTTGTTGACCGCGTTTTTCACTTCCAGCACGTGCTCCCAGAAGGCGCGCCCCATCTCGGCGTTGCCATCCAGTGTTTCAAGGCCGGTGTAGTACTCTTCCAGCAGCACGCTATCGCCGCGCTCACCCGGAATGTGTTCAAAAATCTCCTCGGCAGTGAAGGAGAGAATCGGCGCCACCCAACGGCTAAGCGCTTCGACCACGTGGTAGAGCGCGGTTTGCGCGCTACGCCGGGCGAGCGAATCGGTTTGTGTGGTGTATTGGCGATCCTTGATGACGTCGAGGTAGAAGCCGCCAAGTTCGCGGGCGCAGAAGCCGTGCACCTGCTGGTAAACATCGAGGAAGCGGTACTCTTCATACGCGGTGTTAATACGGCCCTGCAGCTGCGCGGCGCGATCCACCACCCACTGATCCAACGCCAGCATATCGCCAAACGCCACGGCGTCTTTGGCCGGGTCAAAGCCGTTCAGGTTAGAAAGCAAAAAGCGTGCGGTGTTGCGAATACGGCGATACACGTCCGCCGTGCGCTTCAAGATCTCATCCGATACGGCCATCTCACCGGAGTAGTCGGTGGAGGCGACCCACAGGCGCAGAATGTCGGCGCCGAGCTTGTCCATTACCTCTTGTGGCGCGACCACGTTGCCCATGGATTTGGACATCTTGCGGCCCTGGGCATCGACGGTGAAGCCGTGGGTCAGCAGCTGGCGATACGGCGGGTGGCCGTCGATGGCGCAGCCGGTGAGCAGCGAGGAGTGGAACCAGCCACGGTGCTGGTCGGAGCCTTCCAGGTACAAATCCGCCCGCGGGCCTGTCTCGTGGCCGTGCGGGTGCGAGCCGCGCAGCACGTGGCGGTGCGTGGTGCCGGAGTCAAACCACACGTCCAGCGTGTCGGTAACTTTGTCGTACTCGGCCGCTTCCGCGCCCAGAAGCTCGGCGGGGTCGAGACGGAACCAGGCATCGATGCCCTCTTTCTCGACACGCTTGGCGGCTTCTTCCATCAGCTCAATGGTGCGCGGGTGCAGCTCGCCGGTCGCTTTGTGCAAAAAGAATGGGATCGGCACGCCCCAGTTGCGCTGGCGCGAGATACACCAGTCTGGGCGGTTGGCGATCATCGAGTGCAGGCGCGCCTGCCCCCAGGCCGGGGTGAATTGCGTCGCCTCGATACCCTCAAGGGCGCGCTCACGGAGAGTTTTGCCGTCTTTACCTGCCACGTCCATGCCCACAAACCACTGCGCCGTGGCGCGGTAGATCACCGGCGTTTTGTGGCGCCAGCAGTGCATGTAGCTGTGCTGATACGGTGTGTGATTCATCAGCGCGCCGACTTCGCGCAGCTTGTCGACGATCTGCGGGTTGGCCTTCCAGATCATCTGCCCCCCGAAAAAGGGCAAATCATCGGCATACACGCCGTTGCCCTGCACCGGGTTGAGCATGTCGTCAAAGCTCATGCCGTGGTCGCGGCAGATGTTGAAGTCATCAACGCCGTAAGAGGGTGCTGTGTGCACGATACCGGTGCTGCCCACTTCAGACTCGACGTAGTCCGCCAGATAAACCGGCGAGAGGCGATCATAAAACGGGTGACGGAAATAAATGCGATCCAGCGCCTCGCCTTTCGCGGTGGCGATCACTTCACCTTGAAGGCCGTAACGCTCTAGGCAGCTTTCCACCAGCTCTTCGGCCAACACCAGAAGCCGCTCGCCGGTGTCCACCAACGCGTAGGTAAATTCCGGGTGGACGTTGAGCGCTTGGTTAGCGGGGATGGTCCACGGCGTGGTGGTCCAGATCACGATGGCGGTGGGTTTGGGCAGTTCAGAAAAACCAAAGGCCATTGCCAGTTTGCCCGCCTCTTCCACCGGAAAAGCCACGTCGATGGCGTCGGAGGTTTTATCGGCGTACTCGACTTCGGCTTCGGCCAGGGCCGAGCCGCAGTCAAAACACCAGTTGACCGGCTTTAAGCCTTTGAAGACGTAGCCCGCCTTAACCATATCGGCCAGCGCGCGCATCTCGCCGGCCTCGTTGGCGTAATCCATCGAGCGGTAAGGGTTATCCCAATCGCCGACCACGCCCAGGCGCACGAAATCAACCAGCTGAGTTTCGATCTGCGCCGCGGCGTACTCACGGCACAGACCACGGGCTTTTTCGGGTTCCAGGTGCTTGCCGTGGGTGGTTTCCACCTTATGCTCGATGGGCAGGCCGTGGCAGTCCCAACCGGGCACGTAAGGGGCGTCAAAGCCCGCCAAGTTTTTCGACTTAACGATGATGTCTTTCAAAATCTTGTTAACGGCGTGACCGATATGAATACTGCCGTTGGCGTAGGGAGGGCCGTCATGGAGCACAAACAGCGGCTTACCCGCGCGCGTCTCGCGCAGGCGCTGATACAGGTTCATGTCTTGCCACTGCGACACTCGGCCGGGCTCCCGCTTGGGCAGCATGCCGCGCATAGGAAAGTCGGTTTCGGGCAAATTTAGCGTGTGCTTATAATCCATAGTCCGGTCAGCCATCGTTAGCGTCGGCGGCGTTGCCAGCCGAGGTGGAGTCAAAAGAAGAAGTCTCGCGCCCGAGCGGGGCCGAGGCCAGCGGCAGCATGTCATCGCCCCTGGCAAAGTCAGCCAGGAAGCGTCGCGCGCGGGCCTGGTCGCGTTTGATCTGGTCTTTTAGCGCGTCAAAATCATCGAATTTGGTCTCCCCGCGCAGCCGTGCGCAGGGGTAAACGGTGCAGCGCTCGCCGTAAAGGTCGCCGGCAAAATCAAACAAGTGAACCTCCAGCGTGGGGCGTTCTGAACCCACCGTAGGACGAAAGCCCACGTTGGCGACACCGGGGTAGCGTGTGCCATCTTCACGCTCGGCAACCACGGCAAACACACCGCGCAGCGTTAGCGGTTGAGGCAACAGCGGCAGGTTAGCGGTGGGCACGCCGATGGTGCGCCCGAGCTGCTGGTCGCGCACGACGCGGGCACTGAGCGAATAAGCGCGCCCCAACAGGGTTGCCGCCGCGCGGAAGTTGCCGCTCGCCAGCATCGTGCGCACGCGGGTGCTGGAGACGCGCTCACCGTCGATGGTAAACGTGCGAGTGTGCTCAACGCCGAAGCCCATCTCGCGGCCCACGGCTTCCAACAAGGTGAAATCGCCGCGGCGATCACAGCCAAAACGGAAGTCATCGCCGACTACTAAATGTTTTACGCCCAACCCCTCAATCAGCACTTGGTCGATAAATTCACGCCCGGTAAGGCTGCGCAAGGCATCGTTAAATGGCAGGCATACCACGCGCTCGGCGCCGTGCTTCATCAGCAGGCGCACTTTTTCGCGCAGGCGCGTCAGGCGCGGCGGTGCTTGTTCACCGGCGAAGAACTCGCGCGGCTGCGGCTCGAACACCACCACGGTCAACGGCGCTTGCAAGCGCGCGGCATGCTCACGACACTGCTGCAAAATCGCCTGGTGGCCGCGGTGCACGCCATCGAAATTACCGATGGTGGCGACGCAGCCACGATCCGCTGACGTTAAGTTGTGCAGTCCTCGAATGACGCGCATGGCACCTCAAGCCGTTGAAATAAAGCGCTCAACTCACCCCTTCGACAAGCTCAGGGCGAACGGTTCTGGTTTCTGTTCATCCTGAGCCTGTCGAAGGACGAACAGAATAAAGATTGCCTGATTATACCCAACCCACCGGCGGCAAAGTATGCCTGACCTGGGTTAGCTGTGCATTTTCAGATGACGCAGGCGTAAGCCAAAGGCGGCGAGCCAAGCAAAGTACACCCCCGCGCCCAGCACCACCAGCGCCGCCACCCAGCTCACCCGCTGCCATAGCCCAAACTCAAGCCACGCTTGCCAATTTGGCGCAAGCACGTAAAGCCCCACGCTCATCACCGCACTGCCGCCAATCAGCTGCCAGGCAAAACGCCCCCAGCCGGGCTGAAGCACCAAAACGCCCTGCTTACGCAGCAAATAGCCCAGTAGCCCCGCGTTCATAAACGCCGAGAGCGCAGTGGCCAAGGCTAACCCCGCGTGGGCTAGCGGCCAAATCAGCAACAGGTTAAACACCATATTGGCGACCATCGCCATAATGCCGACTTTCACTGGTGTGGCGGTATCTTGACGGGCAAAAAAGCCCGGCGCCAGCACTTTGATCAACATAAACGCCAACAGCCCAAAGGCGTAAGCGCGCAAGCTCATGGCCGCCATTTGAATATCGTGATCGGTCATCGCCCCGTAGTGAAACAGCGTAATCAGAAGCGGCTCGGCGAGCACTGCTAACGCCAGCGCGGCGGGTAGCCCCAACAGCAACACCACCCGGATAGCCCAATCGAGCATGGCGGCAAAATGCGCGCTTGACTGCTCGGCGTGGCGCTTGGAGAGCGCGGGCAAAATCACCGTGCCGATGGCCACGCCAAATACACCCAGCGGCAGCTCCACCAAGCGGTCGGAGTAATAGAGCCAAGACACACTGCCCGCCGCGAGCAGCGACGCGAGTACGGTATCGAGGAGCAGATTAATCTGCGACACCGACACCCCAAACAGCGCCGGCGCCATCAACTTGAGAATGCGCCTAACGCCCTCGTGGGCAAACTGCGGCCACGGCGTGGGCAAAAGCCCCAAACGCAGCAAAAACGGCACCTGAAACGCCAACTGCGCGGCCCCGGCAATCAACACCCCCCAGGCTAGCGCCATGGCGGGCTGCTCAAACAGCGGCATTAGCAAAAGCGCCGCGCCGATCAGCGACAGGTTCAGCAGCACCGGGGTAAAGGCGGGCACGGCAAAGCGGTTCCAGGTGTTGAGCACGCTGCCGGAAAACGCCGTCAGCGAAATTAGCAACAGGTACGGAAACGTCAGCCGCAGCATATCGGCGGTGAGCGCAAGCTTTTCCGGGTCACGGCCGAAGCCGGGGGCAAATATCCACACCAGCCACGGCGCGCCGAGCATCGCCACCGCCGTGATCAGCGCCAGCACCGCGGTCAAGCTGCCTGCCGTGGCGTTTAAGAGCTCGCGAATCTCTTGCCGGGTGCGTTGCGTCGAGTACTCCGAGAGCACCGGCACAAACGCCTGATTAAACGCGCCCTCAGCAAACAGGCGGCGCAGAAAATTGGGGATTTTGAAGGCGACAAAAAACGCATCCGCGCCGTTACCCGCGCCCAACAACGCGGCGATCACCACGTCGCGCGCCAAGCCCATCACCCGTGAGATCATGGTCATGGCGCTGACAATCACCCCCGAGCCCATTAGGCCACGGCGCGCGGGAGTGATTTTTGAATCTGCTGGTGTTTGCTCGCTCATGCACGCTTCCCGATGCCCATGATCTTCGCTCGCCCTGTGCCTGTCGAAAGATGGTCTTCGACAGGCTCCCGAACGGCTTTTACATCCCCCTCACACCTCAACCAGGCCAGTTACAGACACAAAAAAACCGGCCGCAGCCGGTTTTTTAGGGCACCTGCCGGCTTACGCCGCCAGTGCCTTAATGCGCTTGTTCAAGCGGCTTTTTAGACGCGCGGCTTTCTTTTTAGACAGCACGTCTTTGTCCGCAATGCGGTCGATGACCGGCTGCGCCACCTTGAACTCTTCCATCGCTTTCGCGTGGTCGCCGGTGCTGATGGCCTTAATCACACGCTTGATGTAGGTGCGGACCATGCTGCGCTGGCCAGCTTTCAGGACGCGACGGTTCTCGGCCTGGCGGGCGCGCTTGCGAGCTTGCTTGCTGTTCGCCACAGGGTATCTCCTTGGAGAAAAAAAGGTTGCCTATTTTGGCAACGGATTAACTGATTATCGCCGCCTGGGTCGTAACCTCAGTACAGCGTTTCCGTAACGTTTTCAAAGCCAGCGTTGGATTAACACTGCTTTGATTTGGCTAAACTTTTTCGCTAGCCAGAATGTGCAACCGGCAGCAAATTAGGCTGCCCGTCCACGGGTCTTGTCTGAGAGGATGGCGCAGTCTATCACGCAGCGAATCGCCTGGCTAGCGCTTAAGCCCGGCCGTGCTGGCCTCCCACAGCGCTTCTTCCGGCACTGGGCGGCCAAAAAGCGCCTAACCAGGCAGCGTCAGCGGACCGACACGCTCAACGACCCGCTGCCAACCTAAATCGGCGTCAATACGCGCAACAAAGGCCGCCGTCGCGGGGTAGTGTTTGAGCGATTGTGACATCGACAGTGCCTGTAAGGGGAAGCTCATTTGCACATCGGCACCGCTTGGCCAAGCCGTGGAAAACTGCTGACGCGTACGCAAATGACTTTCGATCATGGCCAGGTGATCATTTAACTGCGGCGCGATAAAACGTTGATTCACTGTCGCGTTAATGCCCTTGGCGATCGGCTTGATCAGCCACGGCGACTGTTTAGGCAATTGAGCGAACACCAAGCGCATCACCAAAAGCGGCATTAGCGACCCTTCCGCGTAGTGCATCCAGTAGCGGTAATTGACCCATTCTGCGGTCTCGTCAGCGCCTGGCTGGCAACGCCCCTCGCCGTAGCGGCTCAGCAGGTAATCGATAATCGCGCCGGATTCCGCCACGGTAATATCGCCATCGGTAATCACCGGCGACTTACCCAATGGATGGACACGCTTGAGCGAGTCGGGGGCGAGCTGGGTCTTACTATCACGCGGGTAGGTGATAATCTCGTATTCAAGGGCCAACGTTTCCAGCAGCCAGAGAATGCGATGTGCACGGGACTTTTCCAGGTAATGAACGTGAATCATAAAGATACTCAAGGGCAGTGACCGCCCCGCTGACATAAAGCGTTTGACGTCGTACTTACCCCGCCGGGGATATTGAGGATGGCATCAGCCGTTGCAGGTCGATGACCAGGCCGGTACGCTTTTAATCTTGCGGCCTTGTTATCGCCCATAACCCTTTTCACGTCAATCCCGGTAGAGCGGAGGCATTCACTATGACCTGGCTTGAGCGGGGAAAATACCTGCTCCCGACATCGGAGATGATGCTGCTATGAGGCCTGCCTCGCTCGCCCTACAGAACCGGTTACTGCCCGGTGTTTCCCGGACGTTTGCTCTGACTATTCCGCAATTACCAGTAGCCCTGCGCCCGGCGATCACCAATGCCTATCTTTTGTGCCGCATTGCCGACACCGTGGAAGACAGCACCGCCATGGCGCCCGACGACAAAGACGCCCACTACCGGCGGCTGCTGGCAGGACTGGATGACGAAAGCGCCGCGCGAAAGTTCTCCGAGGCCTTGCTCGGTACCGGCCTGATACAAGACCCACTGGAACGAGAGCTCATCAATCAAACACCCGGCGTGCTGCGCGCCTTCGGCGAACTGCCGGCCGAGCAACAGGCGGCTTTGCGCGACTGCGTCACCACCATGTGCCATGGCATGGCCGATTTCGAACGCCTGAAAAACCCGTATGGCCTAAAAGACAGCGGCTACCTGCGCGACTATTGTTACGTGGTCGCCGGCTGCGTGGGCGAAATGCTGACCCGGCTGTTCGCCGATATCCACCCGCGTATCCACGATCAGCGCGAGGAGCTGCGGCACTTGTCGTTGGCCTTTGGCCAGGGGCTGCAAATGACCAATATTTTGAAAGACGTTTGGGATGACCGCCAGCGGGGTATCTGCTGGCTCCCGCGTGACGTCTTCGCGGCACGCGGCATTGACCTGACACAAACACAACACTGGCAAGACCACCCCGGCTATCGCGACGGCATCCACTTTCTGGTCGCCGTCGCCCATCATCATTTACGCTTGGCTCAAGAGTACACGCTGCGTATCCCGGCCTCAGAAGCGGGTATTCGACGCTTTTGCAGCTGGTCGATTGGCATGGCGTTCGCCACGCTGCGCAAGATTGCCAACAACCCAGGCTATACGGCCAGCGCGCAGGTTAAGATATCGCGGCGCCAGCTGCGTTTCATCGTCGCCACGAACAATCTCACGGTAGGCAACGATACGCTGCTGCGCGGTGTTTTTCAGCTGAGCGGCAAGCGACTGCCCAGCGTTCAGGAACAAGAGATCGGCCAACTGAAGGCGGGAGCTGACGACAACGCCGCAACGCCCCGTTAGCGCAGCGGCTTGATGCTGATAAACTTGCCTTCATCGGAGAAGGCAAGTCGGTACGTCCCATGCACGCCGTCGCGCGTGACCACCCGGCGGATTGCCTCGGCGGGAAAAATCACCCAGCGTCCATCGACACTGCGCGTGCGCACATTGGCAATACGCCCCTCGTAGTGAGCCAAACACTCGTCAAACGAGAGATGAAGCACAATATCAATACTATGCATTGCTCGAAATGGCCCTGTGTTTACTCACCTAGTTTAAATCTTGCAGTCTTCGCGTGGGTCGTCGATACTTAATTTTATCCTATCGCTTCGTATCCCGGTAAGGCTTATGCAAATTTCACCCGTTAGCACACCATCGACCTACTGGTCGGTTACCGCAACCGAAAATGCGCGCACCAATGCCACGGCGCGTGCGGGAGAAATGACGCTATCGCAGGCCGATCAACGCGCGATGCCGCCAGGCAGTACGGCGTATCGCGAGGCGAGCCAAAGCGCGACCGCCACGGAAGAAAGTGCTAATAGCCGCCGCTCAACAGAGCGCGCCGCTGATGGCAGTCAGGAAGCGCCCGGCGAACCACGCCGCGAAGAGGAAAAAAGCGAATCCGCGGTTAGCCCTGGCCCAACGCGCCCCGACGGCACGCCATTGGAC
This sequence comes from Vreelandella vilamensis, assembly GCF_031451755.1. Classification (NCBI taxonomy): domain Bacteria; kingdom Pseudomonadati; phylum Pseudomonadota; class Gammaproteobacteria; order Oceanospirillales; family Halomonadaceae; genus Vreelandella; species Vreelandella vilamensis. The sequence continues at coordinate 89,743 of NZ_JARWAN010000015.1, forward strand.
GACCAGGAAATTCGCCAGCTTGATCAGCTCAAGCGCACCGACCAAGAAGTTCGTCAGCACGAACGCGCTCACGAAGTGGCGGGAGGGCCTTACACCGGTAGTGCCAGCTATGAATATGAAGCCGGCCCGGATGGCGAGCGCTATGCCGTCGCCGGCGAAGTTCCGATTGATTACGGCCCGGTACCCGGCGACCCGCAAGCCACTATCGATAAAATGCAGACGGTCATTTCCGCCGCAATGGCGCCTGCTGAGCCCTCATCGAAGGACCGTCAAGTGGCGTCTCAAGCACGCCAGTACATGCTGGAAGCCAAGCTAGAAGCGGCCATGCAGCAAAGTGAAATGAATACCGCCCGCGCCGGCGCCGAATCAAACCGCGATGAAAGCGTTGACGCTGCCGGAGCGACTGCTCAGGCTGACAGTGCTCCTTCTACCAATGAAAACGCCGGTGCTATCGCGATGATGGCGCCAGACCCGGCAAGTGCCGCGTCGGCACGAGGCAGTTTAGCGGCCGCGTCGGTGGCTCAGCCGCCTAACGCCGTTGACCCGACGGCGAACCCTGACCCAGCCGCTCACGCTGCCTAGCCTTGTACTGCTGACGCACTGACTAAGCATCTATTAACTCAGCACGTACTGACAAACACAGCGAAGCACGAAAACGGGGTGTGGCACAGTGGGCCACACCCCGTTTTTTTACGCCCTCTTTCGCCTCGCGCTAATGCGTCAGTGCACTCCAGTCCTCACGCGTGGGCCAATCGGATAGCCACATAGGCAATGCTTCCGCTGGCATGGGTTTGGCGATGCCGTAGCCTTGTGCCAGCTCGCAGCCCAGCGCGAGCAAGGCTTTGGCATGGGCAAGCGTCTCCACTCCCTCTGCCAGCATGGGGTGCTTAAAACGGTTGGCCATGTAAATAACACTTTCCACAATGGCCATGTCGTCTTGATCGCTTAGCATATCGCGCACAAAACTCTTATCGATCTTGATCAAGTTCACCGGTAACTGGCGCAGATGCGTCAGCGATGAAAAACCGGTGCCAAAATCATCGATGGCAAAATTAACGCCAAGACGCTGACACGCCGCCATGGTCTCCAGTGCTGACTGAATATCGTGCATCGCCGCACTCTCAAGCACTTCCAGTTTTAACATCCTCGGCGGCACATCGGGGTGGCGCGCTAACAGCGCGGCTAAGCGCTGGCTAAAACCGCTGACCAGCAAATGGGTCGGGCTAATATTGACGTTAATCGGTAGTTTGATCCCGTTTTGCGACCACAGGCTTAGCTGGCGCATCGCCGTTTCTAATACCCACTCGCCTAAGTCGACTTCCAACGAGGTCGCGTCAATCACCGGCAAAAACTCCGCCGGGGGAAGCAGCCCATGCTCGGGATGCTGCCAGCGAACCAGCGCCTCAACCCCCACCACCTCGCCGCTGCGCATATCCACCTGCGGTTGATAGTGTAAGCGCAACTCATCATTTTTCAGTGCGACAATAAAGCGCTGGCGCTGCTCGTGGCGCACTTGCAGCAAGCGGTCGTGATCTGGGTCGAAAATGTGGAAGGTATCGCGGCCGCGCTGCTTGGCACGGTACATTGCTTGGTTGGCATGGCGCAGCAACACATCGCCCTGCACGGCATCCTGTGGGTAAAGCGTCACCCCAAGGCTTGCGGTTAAACGTACGCTTTGCCCTTCGATCATTAGCGGCTTGCGAATAGAGGCCAACAGCTTGTCGAAAAACGCCTCATCCACCCCGTAATGCAACAGCAAAACAAACTCATCCCCACCCACGCGCGCGAGCACATCATCGCCAAACAGCAGATGGCTAATCCGCTGAGAAAATGTTGATAGCAACACGTCGCCCACTTGTGGGCTCAGTTGGTCGTTCACTTTTTTGAAAAAATCGATATCCAGAGAACATACCGCCAGCGGGGTTTGGCTTTTATCAGCATGCGCCATGGACTCTTGAATCAGCTGAGTCAAAAGATGCAGATTAGGCAGCCCCGTCAGCGCATCAAAATACACTTCACGGCTTAAGTGGCGCGCGTGGGAGGGAATCGCGGAAAGATCCGCCAGCACAATCACGTGGTGATTTACCTCACCGTGCAGGTCGCGCACACGGTTAATCGACATCATGCCTGGATAGAATTGGCCATCGTGGCTTTGATAACTCACTTGGCTTTTACTGCGATCGCGTAGCCTTAGCTCTTCGCGCATAAACCGGGTGGTTTGGGTGTCATCAAGCGGCAGAATGCTAAAGGCTTCCGGCGTTTTACCCAGTACGTCTTCTAGAGTAAAGCCGGTCAGCTCGCGAAAAGCGGGATTGATGTGCAAGACCCGATTTTCGGCGTCGGTGATAATAATCGCCTCGTTAGCTTGGCGAAATACCGCCTCCGTCAGGTCTTCAGCCTCCGCCGATGGCGTCGCAGTCTGGTAATTCTGCGGTATCAATTGGCACATCCTTGTCGGCTCCTGAGCTGTGGGTGAAATACGCCGATCACCATGCACTTGCTTCTACGTTGTCGGCTTCTTCCTGCTCACACGCCACCACGGTATCGCGACCTTGATGCTTGGCAGCATAGAGCGCTTGGTCGACGCGACTTATCAACATGTCTTGGGTTTCACCAAGATGATATTCCCCTACACCAATGCTGATCGTGATGCCGTGTCCCGAAAACAAACGGCTGCGTACCCGCTGGCAAATCCGCTCGGCAAAGGTTTCACCGCCCGGTTGGTGCGTATTGCGCAGCAAAATAGCAAACTCCTCGCCGCCCCAGCGCGCCATAATATCGCTGTCGCGCAAACAACCTTTTATGCACACTGCTAACTGGCGCAGAATCTCATCGCCGATGTCGTGACCGTAGGTGTCGTTCACACGCTTGAAGTGATCAATATCAAACATCAGTAGCACAAACGGCTGGTGAGCATGCATGGCATCGCTTACGCACTGGCTTAACGCGGAATCAAAGGCACGACGGTTATACGCACCGGTCAAGTGGTCACGCGTCGCTTGGTCCTCAAGCTCGTGTTCAATACGTTTACGCTCGGCAATATCGTGGAAGACCGACACAAAATGGCGCACCTCCCCATCGGCATCCGTCACGGCGGTAATCGACTGCCAGAGCGGGTAAATATCGCCCCATTTATTACGGTTCCATATTTCGCCCTGCCAGTGGCCGGTTTCGTGAAGCGCTTGCCACATCCGTCGATAAAACGCTTTATCGTGACGTCCGGATTTAAAGAGTTTCGGCGTTTTTCCGATCACTTCGTGGCTTTCATAACCCGTAATATCGGTAAACGCCTGATTCACGCGCTCAATCACCATATCGGCATTGGTAATCACCGTGGCTTGCCCGGTTTCAAAGGCAGTCGCCATTAAACGCAGTTCATTTTCTTGCTGACGACGGAGGGTAATATCCTCTTTCACGGCGACAAAATTCAGAATCTCGCCCTCGGCGCTTTTCACCGGCGTGATGGTTTGTGCCTCCCAGTAAAGCTCGCCGTTTTTGCGCCGGTTTAAAATCTCTCCCTTCCAGACGTTACCGGCGTGAAGCGTTGACCACATATCATCGTACACACGATTCGGCGTCATGCCGGATTGAATCAGCGCCGGTGTTTTACCCCGCAGTTCATCGCGGGAATAGCCGGTAATCTCCAAAAATCGCTGGTTGACGAACTCAATGCAGCCATCCGCATTGGTAATGGCCGTTGCCACAGGACTCTGTTCAACGGCAATATAAAACTGCTCAAAGCGCAGGCTCATCAAGTCATCTGTGGCTTTTTTGTTGGTCATGTCATTGGCATTATTATCGTGCTGAGAAGGGGTACTCATTGCGTTACTCCTGAAACTCGTCAGCCTTAGCCCCGTTTTGCAGCGTCTAAAAGAGAATCATAGCGGACCCCGCATAAGAAAAGAGGCAACTAAGACGTTTTTGCGACGTTTGCAACAAAAAAGATTGATGCAAGTCAAAAGCGCATTATCGCTTACCGAGCGCAAAGACAAAATAAAAGGGCGCCACCTGGCGCCCTAACCTACTCATTTACGACGGCAAAAGACAACGTTACGACGTGGCGAGCCGAAGCGCGGCAAAGTTGTCGCGACGCTCAACAAACAGACTGTTACCGGCGATTTTCTTTGCCTGGTGCTTTAATTCCGACAAGTCGCTGGCGATATCCAACGCTTTTAAGCCAGCGCCGGCGGCTACCGGTTTGACCGCCACCGAGACGCTGAAAAAAGGGAAAAAGCTCACGGCCCCTTGGCGATTTTCAATCTTGATGCCGCCCCGCTCGCGATCCGCCGCTTCGTAAAAGCCCGGCGCAATAGCGTCGATGTGCGCCAAAATCTGACGCGTGGTTTTCTCCCAATGGGCAAGCGGTAACAGCAGCATAAAATCATCGCCGCCGATGTGGCCGATAAAACCACCGACGCTCTCTACTTGGGCTTGCAGCAGCCGCGCCACGGAAATAATCACGTGATCCCCGCGTGCATAGCCATAAACATCGTTAAAGGCTTTAAAGTTATCCAGGTCCACGTAAGCCGCGGCAAAACCCTCACCTGAACTGAGGTAATCGTTCAAGGTGTCGTTGATCAAAATATTGCCGGGAAGCCCAGTCAGTGGATTGGCGTGACGCGCTTGGCGGACCTGAATGGCGGTAATTTCGCGCAGCAGATCGACGATATTCCCCATCCCTAAATAGCCGCCGTTTTGCGTCACTACAAAATCTTCCTGCTCAATCTCATGGCTATCGGTTAGCCGCTGACTCAGCACTTCCAGCGGCATCTCTGCTTCGGCCACTAGCATGCGTTTATCGGCCACCTCCAGCGCGCGGGTTTTGGCGTACAACGCGTGGCTAAAGGGGTTGGTAAAGAGCGCTAAAAAGCGACTGCGCCGAACGACCGCGAGCGGTTTACCGTCTTTGACTATGGCCACACAGCGAAGCTCTGGGTGACAGCGGAAACGCTCGGCAAGGTTGGGGACCAAACACTCAGGGGCTACCTCGGCCACCTGCCGACAAATCGTGCGCGCATTGCGCCCGGCGATGGCCTGAAGCGGCGCGGTACCCGGCAGCGGCATCGAAAGCTTAATCGGCGGCTCGCTTTGGGGGCGGGAGAAGTAAAAACCCTGCAGCAATGAGAGACCCCGGTCGAGTTCCCACAGGCATAAATGCTCGGCGGCCGTTTCAACGCCTTCGGCAATCAGCTTGCAATCGAGACTACGCGCGACCCCAATAATCGAACGCAGGAACTCGCGCTTGGCGGGCTCTTGGTCGACCCCGGAAATAAAATGACGATCCAGCTTAACGAAATCGGGCCGCAGCTCCGACCAGTGGCGCAGGCTGGAATGGCCCGCCCCCAGATCGTCCAAGGCGACGCGAAACCCCATGTCACGGTAATGATCCACCGCTTGGCGCATCAGCGCGTAGTCATGGATTGGTACGTGCTCGGTGAGCTCGATCACGACTCTTTCCGCGGGAATGCCAGCCTCGTTAATAAAGCCGAGCGTTAGCCCCTCGCGGAAATCGCGTTCGACAATGGTCAGCGGCATCACGTTGAGAAAAAGAAAGCCGGGCAAGTCTAGCGCCGCAAAGCGCTGAATCGCCAATCGGCGGCAAAGAATATCCAGCTCCACCAGCTTGCCGGCTTGAGTAGCCACCTCAAAGAGCCGTAGCGGTGAATGCAGCGGCGATGCCACCGGGCCACGCACCAGCGCCTCGTAGCCGTAAATCGCTTGTTGGCTGGTATCCACGATGGGCTGAAAAAGGACATCGAGCGCCTCATCGGCGATGATGCGTGTTAGCCACTGTGCTTCCTGAGCGGTCATACCTGTCGTCACCTTCCGTCAAACTCCAACGCATAGCGTGCGTTATGAGGGTGACAGCCACGTGACAATATTGAGAAAACGTAACCGCAATAACCGCGACGCACCCCTTATGAACCCGCCTCATTCATCGCGGCAGTGGTAGGGCCATTATTTAGCGCTTTACGTCTGCATGGTGGGCGCGTTGAGGCTATCGAACGACGTAT
>NZ_JARWAN010000016.1:0-82885 GCF_031451755.1 Vreelandella vilamensis
CATCAATCACCGATTGCGATAATGAAGGAATGGCAAACCAAGCGTCCTGAGTTATTTACCAAGAAGGTGGTTAATCACACGGGACCCGACACCTACCCACTCAGGCTTTAAGACAAACTTCCGGGTTAGTGCAGTTCGTGCTCGATGGGCTCGTCATCGTGCTCAGGCAAATCCGCAATCTCTTGCGAGAGTTTTTGGAACTCGCGGTGTAGCTCGATGCCGCGGCGGGCCCGCAGATTGCGTTGTGCACATGCACGCTTACGCTGGGTATGCTCGTTGACTTCCATGCTCATAAAAATATCGAGCAGTTCGCTTTTTACCGAGGTAACTCGTTCGACATTACGCATAATCGACGCTCCTTCGGGTGGCTGCTGTTAACAGCCGACCTTATCCACAGTGACATTTCCCGCCTGTCTGCACTCACTTTCACGCGATGATGCAGTGCGGCACTGTTAGTTTTACTATAACGCAGTTGACAAAATGATGAAGGTCGGGACAAAAAATCGTCCACGCCTTTTAAACGCACTGTCTTTTATGCAAACCCCTAGGCAAACGCGATGCTGCCCATTTTACCCGTGATTCAGGCATACTATTGTTTTATGTACATCTGTTCTGAATACGACTGTTTTACATACGAGCGCCCTACCCACCATTGCCTCGCACGCACCACTAACGAAGGAGCTGACCTTGAGCCGCGCCCTGTTCGATGAAATGAGACGCCGCATGGAGCACTTTCGCCGCTCCGAGCAAAAAGTGGCGCGCTTTGTGCTGCGCAACCCCGACGAAGTGATCCACATGCGCATTGTGGATCTGGCCACCGAAGCTAAAGTGAGCGAGCCTACCGTGGTACGTTTTTGTCGTGCACTGGGCTGTAACGGTTTTCAGGATTTCAAGCTCCAGCTGGCGCAAATGCTCGCGACCGGCACCCAATTCGCGCAATTCTCGATGAACGATAGCGACTCGGTCGCGGAGTTTTCCCATAGCATTTTTGACTCCACCGTCGGTACGCTGCTTTCGGTACGCGACCGCCTGGACAACAACGCCCTAGGCCGAGCGGTCAATGCGCTGGCGATGGCCAACCGGGTGGAGTTTTACGGCTTTGGCGCCTCCGGTGCGGTCGCGTTTGATGCCCAGCACAAGTTCTTTCGCCTACAGATCTCCACCTCCGCCTATGCTGACCCGCACATGCAGAACATGTCGGCGGTAACACTCAAAGAAGGCGATGTGGTGGTCGCCATCTCGCAAACCGGCCGCACTAAAGCGCTGGTCGCCAGCGTGCGCCTAGCCCGCGAAGCCGGCGCCACGGTGATCGGCCTGTGCCCCAGCGATTCGCCGCTGTCCAAAGAGGTAACCCTGCCGCTTTATATCGATGTCCACGAAGACACCGAGATCTACACCCCGATGAGCTCGCGGATTGCCCATCTGGTGCTGGTGGACGTGCTCGCGGTGGGCGTGGCCAAAACCCGTGGCCCTAAGCTTGCCGAGCAGCTGAAAGCGGTGAAAAAGAGCCTCAATCCGCTGCGCTTCCCCGAAGAGAGCTAGCCTTATGCTAGACTAGGCGCCCCTTTTTCGACCCCGGCAGCGGCTTTTATGGATGACGTCACGGCGATTCTCGATCAGCTCAACGGCGATCAGCGCGAGGCAGTAAGCGCCCCGCCAGGCAATCTTCTGGTGCTCGCGGGCGCCGGCTCCGGCAAAACCCGCGTCTTGGTTCACCGCATCGCCTGGCTGATGCAGGCCGAAGGGCTTTCGCCCTATGCGCTGTTGGCGGTCACTTTTACCAACAAAGCCGCGCGCGAGATGCGCACGCGCTTAGAAGCGCTACTGGGTATTTCGCTGCGCCACGTCTGGGTCGGCACCTTTCACTCGATTGCCCACCGCCTGCTGCGCACCCACTGGCAGGACGCGCGGCTGCCACAGCACTTCCAGATTATCGACAGCGATGACCAGCTGCGCCTGGTCAAGCGCCTGCTGAAAGACTACTCCATCGACGACGAGCGCTTCCCGCCGCGCCAGGTCCAAGGGTTCATTTCCGGCTGCAAGGAAGAGGGCCTCCGCCCTCCTCAAGTGGATGTCGCCGGCGATGCCTACCTGGGCCAGATGGTGGAACTCTATGAGCGCTACCAGCTCACCTGTGATCGCGGCGGGCTGGTGGATTTCGGCGAGCTATTGCTTAGAAGCCTGGAGCTGTTGCGCGATAACCCGGCGCTGCTCGCCCACTACCGCGAGCGCTTTGGTCACGTGTTGGTGGACGAGTTTCAGGACACCAACACGCTGCAGTACGCCTGGCTTAAGCTTTTGAGCGGCATGCAAACGCCAATGACCGTGGTCGGCGACGATGACCAATCAATCTACGGCTGGCGCGGCGCCAAAGTGGAAAATATCCGCCGCTTTGAGCAGGAGTTCCCGCAGGTCAAAACCGTGCGCCTGGAACAAAACTACCGCTCCACCAGCGCGATCCTGGAAGCCGCCAATACGCTGATCAGCCACAACAGCGAACGAATGGGCAAAAACCTCTGGACCGAAGGCGCCGAGGGCGCGCCCATCTCGGTTTATGCCGGGTTTAACGACCTCGAAGAGGCGCGCTTTATCGTCGATACTATCAAGGAGAAAGTCGACGAAGGCTTAAACCGCCGGGATATGGCGATTCTCTACCGCTCCAACGCCCAGTCGCGGCTACTCGAAGAGTCGCTGATTCGCCAAGGCATGCCCTACCGTATCTACGGCGGCCACCGCTTTTACGAGCGGTTAGAAATCAAAAACGCGCTGGCCTACCTGCGGTTGCTGCTCAACCGCGAGGACGACGCCTCGCTGGAGCGAGTGATCAACGTGCCCACGCGGGGCATTGGCACGCGCACGGTAGAAATCATCCGCCAGCGCGCCCGCGAGCAGAGCGTTTCGCTGTGGCAATCGCTCCACGACACCGCCCAAGACGGTACGCTCAAAGGCCGTGCGGCCAATGCCGTGCAGGCGTTTGCCAACCTCATTGAGCAACTCGATAACGATGCCGCCGGACTCTCGCTACACGAAATCATCGACCACGCCATCGCCCGTACCGGGTTGATCGAGCACCACCAGAGCGAAAAAGGCGAGAAAGGCCAGGCGCGGGTGGAAAACTTAGAAGAGCTGGTGACCGCTGCCCGCGCCTTTACCCAAGGCGATGTGTTCGACGCCCCGGAAGCCGGCGAAGGCATGGCCGCGCTGGAGGCGTTTTTATCCGAGGCCGCCCTCAACGCCGGCGACCACGAAGCCGAAGAGTTCGAGGACAGCGTGCAGTTGATGACCCTGCACTCCGCCAAAGGGCTGGAGTTCCCGGTGGTGTTTATCGCCGGTGTCGAAGAAGGGTTATTCCCCCACAAAATGTCGCTGGAGGAGCCGGGGCGCCTGGAGGAAGAGCGGCGTCTTTGCTATGTCGGCGTCACCCGCGCGATGGAAAAACTCTACCTCACCCACGCCGAAACCCGGCGCCTGCACGGCAAGGAAGTCTTTCCGCGCCCGTCGCGTTTTCTGCGCGAATTGCCGCCGCATTTACTCGAAGAGGTGCGCCTGCGCGGCCAAGTCTCGCGCCCGGTCACCGCGCAGCGCTCAAGCTTCGCCCAGCAAAGCGTGGAAGGTGACGGCGATTTACCCAGCTTGCACGTCGGCCAGCAGGTGAAACACCCCGTTTTTGGTGAGGGGATCATCCTCAATGCCGAAGGCGAAGGCGCCCGCGCCCGGGTGCAGGTCAGCTTCGAAGGCGAGGGCATTAAATGGCTAGTACTAGGGTTTGCTAAGCTGACACCCCTGTAGACATGACGCCTGTGTGCTTCAGGGCTTACAGCATCCATACGCCGTAAAGAGGGCCTTATGAAACAACGCTTAAAACGCCTATTCCCTGAAGTGTGCAACGGCTGGTCCGAACTGAGCGGCTACCACCGCTTTGAACGCTTGGTCTCGCTGGTACTGAGCGTTGCCATTGCCGGGGCAGTACTGGTCGCTATGTACTACCTGGTAATTCATGTGGTGCAGCTTTTGTTCATTCAAAGCCGCGACCCGTTCGACTACCGCGTGTTCCAAGCGCTGTTCGACATGATTCTCACCGTACTCATCGCCATGGAGTTCAATAACTCCATCATCCGCACGATGGCCGGCGGAAAAGGCTTTATCCACGTCGAAATCGTGGTACTAATCGCGATTATGGCACTGGTACGCAAGTTCATGGTGCTGGATATGGAAGTCATTGATCCTTGGCAAATTGGCGCACTCGCCGCCGCGGTGCTGGCCTTGGGGGGTTGCTATTGGCTGGTCCGCCACGCCAATCGCATGAAAGACCCCTCAGATGAGTAATCAGAATGCTTGCGGGCAAAATTCGCTTTAACGCATACTAATCGACGGACACCGCGCTTTTTGCGCTTACATAAAAACCATACTGTTCGGAGTCTTGCTCATTATGCAACGCCGTCACTTTTTGAAAACCGCCGGCCTGAGTGCCGCCGGTGTCGCTGCCGCCCCGTTTATTTCCACCGCCAAGGCCCAAGAGACCATCACCTGGAACATGGTTACCTCATGGCCAAAAAACTTTCCCGCGCTGGGAACGGGGGCGAATGAATTCGCCGAGCGTATCGAAGCCCTCTCCGGTGGGCGTATGCGCGTTCGCGTTCACGGCGCCGGCGAGCTGGTCCCGGCGCTTGAAGTCTTCGATGCCGTGTCAGCGGGCACCGCGGAAATGGGCCACTCAGCTTCTTACTACTGGCGCGGCAAAGTCGCAGCGTCGCAGTTTTTTACCGCCGTGCCGTTCGGTATGACAACGCAAGAAACCAACGCCTGGCTGTATTACGGCGGCGGTCAAGAACTCTGGGATGAAGTGTACGCCAAACACAATCTCAAGCCTTTCCCGGTAGGCAACACCACCACGCAACCCGGCGGCTGGTTTAAAAAAGAGATTAACTCGTTAGATGACCTACAGGGCGTCAAACTGCGCCTGCCGGGGCTCGCGGGTGAAGCGATGAACCGCATCGGAGTGACCACCGTTAATATGGCCGGTAGCGAAATTTTCACCGCCATGCAAACCGGCTCGCTGGATGCCGCCGACTGGGTAAGCCCCTATAACGACTTAGCGTTCGGCCTGCACCAAGTAGCGGATTACTACTATACCTCAGCGTGGAACGAGCCCAGTGCCGTGCTAGAAGGCACCATTAACCTAGACGCTTGGAACGCCCTGCCCGACGATTTAAAAGCCGTGGTCACTGAAGCCGCCCGTGCCGCTAACCTTTCGATGATCAGCGAGTTCACCTTCCGCAACGCGCAAGCGTTGGATACGCTGGTTAACGAGCACGACGTTAAGCTGCGCACTTTCCCGGAAGACGTGATGCAGGCACTTTATGAGGCGTCCAACGAGGTCATCCGCGAGCAAACCGAACGCGATGCCGATTCCAAGAAAGTATACGACTCCTACCGCGCCTTCCAAGAAACGGTACGCCCCTCAACGGACAGCGGCGAGTTCACTTACCTGAAGACCCGCGAAAACGTCGGCGCCTAATGGCGTGATTACCGCGTCACGCCACGGAGGTCGTCTAAACGCCTCGTGGCGTGTGGGTTCAAGGCTTATCAGCCATCGCTGCCATGCACCGCGCGAATGCGGCCATTGTCATCGAGCGCTACCATTACAAAGTGCGCTTCGGTTACCTTTTGCCGTTCTTTCACGCTATGGCCATGGGGCGGACGCACCCACACTTCGACCTCAATCTTAATTGAGCTATGGCCAATCTCACGCACGTGCGTGTAAACACTCACCATCGATCCCACGCGCACCGGGCTGAGAAAGTCCATCGCCTCAATCGCCACTGTCGCGGTGCGGCCGTAAGCCTCACGACCAGCCGCTAGCTCAGCCGCTTGATCCATCTGATTGACCAGCCAGCCACCGGAAATATCGCCGTAAAGATTGGTGTCCTGGCGCGAAGCCAAAAGCTTAAGCGTTAACTGGCCCGTGGGGGTGGGTATATCATCCACTTCGTTATGCAAAAGAGCCTCGTTATTTGAAAAAGTCATCATCGCGTCGCTTTTTGAATTTATTGTTGTGACATAAGAATACGGAGTGCTGCGTTTTTTTGCGAGTTATCCGCAGTGTATCATTGCTGCACTGCAATAATAGACAGCAGTTAACCATATGAGGGCGGGCGTTTGAATAGTCATGTTTTATCTTTATGCCGTAGGGCGACGCCCATTTGGCTTACCCTCCTACTGGCCTTAACGTTCACGCACGCCGATGCCCAAGCGCCGACGGTGGACGGCACCTTAGGGGCTGTCGGCTCTGACACCATGGCGGGCTTAGTGTTGCGCTGGGGTGAGGCGCTAAAGCAGCGCCACCCTGACGTTAAAATTCAGTTCCAAGCCGCCGGTTCGGCCAACGCGCCGCCGGCGTTAATCGCGGGCACCACTCGGCTAGGCCCTATGTCGCGCCAACTGACGCCTGACGAAATACAGGCGTTTACGAATCGCTATGGTTATCCACCACTGGAGCTGAAAGTTGCCCGAGACGCATTGGCGGTGATTGTCCACCGCCACAACCCGCTCGACGCGCTATCGCAACGGCAGGTGGATGCCATTTTTTCGACCTCCCGCGCGTGCGGTGCCAACGCCTCCATCACCCGTTGGGACACAATTTTAGATCAGGCGGACTGGCCGTTTTACCACATTGCCTTGCATGGGCGTAACACGGCCTCGGGCACCCACGATCTCTTCCAGCAGCGGGCGCTTTGCGGCGGCGAATTTCGCCGCAATGTCAGTGAGCACCCCGGCACCGCACCGGTGGTCGCCGCGGTGGGCGAATCGCCCGGCGCCATGGGCTACGCCGGCTATTCGCACTTAAACGCGCTAGTGAAAGCCTTACGCATTGAGGACGGTGATGGCAATACCATCGCGCCGAGCGAAGGGGCCGTCCAAACCGGCGCCTACCCGCTATCGCGCTATTTATACCTCTACGTAAACGCACCACCCAATGTCCCGCTGCCCCCGGCTGAGCGCGCGCTGTTGGCGCTGATATTTTCGCCCGAAGGGCAGAAAATTGTCCGTGCCGCCGGCTTTGTGCCACTGTCAGAGACGGTACGCCAACAGCAAGCCCGCTGGTAAGCGCTGTCATGGAAATGTCATAAACATGTCTTACGCTAAGCGACTCTCAGGAGATAGCGCCATGCGCGACGTTCATCCGCCCGATCATTGTATTCCACTGCCATGACCCCGCCCTCTCGGCTACACCATTCAACGCCTTCGGGTTCTGACCCACGGCGTCAACGACTCGACCGGCTCGCCACGGCGTCCATCACGGTGGGCGCGTTTGCCGTTTTGGCCGCGATTTTGGCCATCGGGATTTTTTTGCTCTGGGAAAGCCTCCCCCTGCTCTCCATGACAGGGACGTTTACCTTGGAGACACTCTCACCGTTGGCTTGGGGCACCTTAAAAGCGGCCTTGGCGGCAATGTTATTGGCCTTACCCGTCGCCCTAGGCGCGGCGGTTTACACCGCCCTCTACATGCCACCTCCGCTGCGCAGCCGCATAAAGCCCGTACTGGAAATGATGGAGGCGATCCCCGGCGTCGTGGTGGGGTTTATCGCCGGGCTGATTTTAGCGCCGTGGGTCGAGCGTCATTTAGCTAGCACGCTCGTGTTACTGGTGTGGTTGCCTCTCAGCACCCTGCTAGCCGGGGCGTTATGGCACCGCGCGCGACAATCACTGCGCCAGTACTTACCCTTCAGCTGGGCCGGGCTATGGCTTGTGCCCTGGCTCGTTGTCATGACGTTCCTTGCGCTCTGGGCGACACCCGGTGTTGAGCAGGTGCTGATCGGTGGCGATGTTCGCCAGTGGCTGGATCAACAGCTCGGGCTTAATTACGCCACGCGTAACGCCATGATTGTGGGAATGGCCATGGGGTTTGCCGTGATTCCTAGCATTTATGCGTTGGCGGAAGACGCCCTTGCCGATGTGCCCGCCTCGCTACTGGAAGGCGCACAAGCCCTCGGCGCCACCCGCTGGCAGGCGTTGTGGAAGGTCGCCCTGCCAGCGGCTGGCCCTGGGATTTTTTCCGCGGTGATGATCGGCGCTGGCCGCGCCGTTGGCGAAACCATGATTGTGCTGATGGCCAGCGGCAATACCGCGCTTTTCAGCGTCAGCCCGTTTGAAGGCATGCGCTCTATCGCCGCCGCCATTGCCATTGAGATGCCGGAAGCCGCCCCCGGCAGTAGCACCTACCATGTGCTGATTTTCGCCGCGCTGGTACTGTTTTTGTTTACCTTTTTGGTCAATACCCTGGCCGAAGTGGTGCGTTTACGGCTGCGTATTCGCCTAAGCCGCATGGGAGGTGGAGGATGAGCCGCCTATGGCCCTGGCTGTGCGCCGCAAGCGTGGCACTTTCCCTTTTGATGCTCGCCGCGCTGCTGACACTCCTGCTCACCCGTGGCCTGGGCCACTTTTGGCCGGCGACGCTAGAAAGCGTCACGCTGGACTCGGGCGAGGTCATCGCCGGCGAGGCGGTGCGTGAAATACCGCTGCCCCATCGCGACGGCGAAGAGCGGCTCTACTTCACCGCTAACCGCGACTTGGACAGTCATCGTTGGCGCTGGGTGGAAATTAACCACATCGACGAACGCAGCACGCCACACGCGCTGGTGCGTTTAGAGCGCAGCCCCTGGGGCGATTTTATCGGCTACCTTACCGCCGTTGAATCCGCCGGGAGCCATCTTGAGGGTGAAGCGGCCTGGCAAGCGCTTAAAACAGCGCTAACGCGGCCTCCCCCCGAGCGCCCCAACGCAACGCTGATCCTCAAAAGCGCCGGAGGTGAGACGCTGCGCCAGCCACTTAATGAAATTCATCGCGCTTATCGCCCTAACGCCATGGCGTGGTGGGAAAAAATACGCTTCTGGTCGTCAGGCGTGTGGCAGTTCTTAAGCGAAGGGCCGCGTGCCGCGAATACCGGCGGCGGTGTCTGGCCGGCTATTTTCGGCACGGTGTTGATGGTGATGGTGATGTCGTTGATCGTCATGCCCTTTGGCGTGCTGGCGGCCATCTACTTAAATGAAATCGCCCATCAGGGGCGTCTTACCCGGCTGGTGCGCATTGGTGTGCGCAACCTGGCGGGCGTGCCGTCCATTGTTTATGGCGTATTCGGTTTGGGCGTCTTTGTTTACGGCCTTGGTAGCTCATTGGACGAGTGGTTTTTTAGCGATTCGCTGCCGTCGCCGACCTTCGGCACCGGGGGGCTTCTGTGGGCATCGCTAACGCTGGCGCTTTTGACCTTGCCGGTGGTGATTGTCGCCACCGAGGAAGGGCTTGCGCGCATCCCCGATGCTCAGCGCGAAGGCGCCGTCGCCCTCGGTGCAACCCGCCTTGAAATGCTCACACGGGTGGTATTGCCCATGGCAGCCCCGGCGATGCTCACCGCGGTCATACTCGCCATCGCCCGCGCCGCGGGCGAAGTGGCGCCGCTAATGCTCGTGGGCGTGGCAAAACTGGCACCACAAATGCCGGTGGATGGCGAATTCCCCTATTTGCACGTCGAACGCAAGTTTATGCACCTGGGCTATCATCTGTTTGATACCGCCTTTCACGGCGAGGATATCCAGGCCGCCATCCCGCTGGTCTACGCGATCGCCCTGCTTTTGGTCTTCATTGTGTTAGTGCTTAATCTAACTGCCATATTGTTGCGTCATCATTTACGCCACCAACGGGGGCAGTCATGTTAGCGTCGCCAAACGTCTCGAATGCCGCTTACCTGACGCACTTTAGCGCTGCGCAAAGCTGCCTCAGTATTGAACGCTTTAGCCTCGCTTACGCGGGAAAAACCGCGTTGCGCGAGTTAACGCTTAACGTGCCACGCCACCGGGTCACGGCATTTATCGGCCCCTCTGGGTGTGGCAAGTCGACTCTCTTACGGGCGATCAATCGACTGCACGATTTAAACGAAAACGCCACCCACAGTGGCCGTATCACCTTTGAAGGTGAGGATATTTATGCCGATAACATGCATGTATCGGAACTGCGGCGGCGGATAGGCATGGTGTTTCAAACGCCAAACCCGTTCCCCATGTCGATTTACGAAAACGTCGCCTTCGGGCTGCGCTTGCAAAAGCGCATCTCTAAGCGTAAACGCGATGACATTGTTGAGTGGGCGCTTACCTCGGCGGCGCTCTGGGATGAGGTCAAGGATCGCTTACACAAATCCGCTTGGCAGCTTTCAGGCGGGCAGCAGCAGCGCCTGGTGATCGCCCGCACGCTCGCCGTACAGCCCGATATCTTGCTGCTCGATGAACCAGCCTCAGCGCTTGACCCGATTTCAACGCTCAAAATCGAGGAGCTGATTCGCAACTTGAAATCTCAGCTAACCTTAATACTTGTCACCCACAACATGCAGCAAGCCGCACGCGTCTCGGATTACACCGCCTTCTTACACGACGGTGAACTCATTGAGTACGGCCCGACAGACCAAGTCTTCACCAACCCGCACTTACAGCGAACGGAAGACTACATTACCGGCCGAATGGCATGACCCCCCTACCCCCCGATCACCACGATAAGGAGCGTTCCATGGATATCACCAGCGACAGCCACAGCCAACATATCTCGCGTCAGTTCAACCAAGAGCTGGAAGAGCTCAAAACCCACCTCATGGCCATGGGCGGCCTGGTGGAAAAGCAGGTAAGCGATGCCGTTACTTCTCTGCTGGAAGGCGATACCAAGCTTGCCATCAAGGTCCGCGACAGCGACCGCGAGGTTAACGATTTGCAGCTGCAAATTGACGACGAGTGTACCCGCGTGCTGGCGCGCCGCCAGCCCGCCGCCTCTGACCTCCGCCTGGTCGTCGCCGTCATCCGCGCCTCGTCTGATCTTGAACGTATTGGCGATGAAGCGAGCAAGATCGCGCGCAACGCCATTACCTTAAGCGAAAGTGGCGCGGCCGTACGCGGTTTGGTGGAGGTGCGCCACATCAGCGAGCACGTGCGCAAGATGCTACGTGATGCGCTGACCTCGTTTGCACGCTTTGATACCGACCTGGCGTTAGAAGTCGTGCGAGAGGACGAACTAGTGGATGACGAGTACGGCAGTGCGATGCGCTCGCTCATCACGTTCATGGCCGAGGATGCCCGCTCCATTTCCGCGGTACTCAGCGTGATGTGGGTGTTGCGGGCATTAGAGCGGGTGGGCGACCACGCTGACAACCTCGCTGAGCACGTCGTGTATTTGGTCAAAGGACTCGATATTCGTCACAGCAACCCGGAAACGCTTGAACAGCAAATGCAGCAGGGCAGATAACCCGAAAAAGCGAAGAGACACATCGCGGACGCGTTACGCTATTGCCATTATGGTCATATCCCGTATCTTATGGGCCGCTTTGCGGCCCGTTTTTTTGCCAGGAATACACCTTCTATGCTGAACGCCTTCACCGCCATCGCTCAGGGAACCTGCTGGGTTTACCGCCCCGGCATGCGGCGCTATATTTTTTTACCCATTGTGGTCAATTTTCTCGTCTACGCGACGCTACTCAGCGTGGTGTGGCAACGCTTTGAAGGGTGGCTTGGCTATTGGATGAGCTTGGTGCCCAGCTGGTTGGATTGGCTTGCCTGGCTGATTTGGCCGCTATTTTTCTTATGCTTGGTTGCCGTGGTGTTTTTTACCTTCACCGTGGTGACGAACTTGATTGCCGCACCGTTTTACGGCTTTCTTGCCGCTAAGGTGGAAGTCGCCGCCACCGGGCGCGAGCCGCTCGACGACCGCGGTCTAGCGAAAACCGCGATGGATGCCTTAGGACGTGAACTGATTAAGCTCGGGTATATTTTGCCGCGCGCTATTTTACTGTTTGTCATCAGCTGGATTCCGGGCTTGAACCTTTTCGCCCCGCTTTTGTGGGCGCTCTTTTCCGCCTGGGTGGCCGCCATTACCTACTTGGATTACCCCATGGATAACAACAAGGTGAGTTTTGCCGAGATGCGCCGGCGCCTCTCTGGCCGCTGGTGGCATAGCGTAAGCTACGGCGGGCTGGTTACGTTGATTACCTGGATACCCCTGGCGAACCTGTTTTTACTTCCCGGCGCAGTGGCTGGTGCCGTGTTGATGTGGGACGCCCACTACCGCACAGAAGCCATGACAGGCGGGGCTATCGTGCGTTAAAACGTCGTTTCGGGATTAGCAGGCAAGCCGCTCTTTGGGGAACACGCAGCGAAACAGGGCGCCTTCCCCAGGGTGGGAGTCAATTGAAAGCGTGGCGTCGTGGCGCAGTAGCACGTGCTTGACGATCGCAAGCCCGAGACCCGTGCCGCCAGTCGCAGTGCTACGCCCTTTATCCACGCGATAAAAGCGCTCGGTGAGGCGGGGAAGATGCACCGGGTCAATCCCTTCACCATCATCTTCCACGTCGATGCAGCCGCCGTCCCCCTCCATTTGCCAGCGCAGCGTGATGTGGCTATCCGGGGGGGTATAGCGCACGGCATTAAATGCCAGGTTGGAAATCGCGCTGCGTAACTCTTGCTCGCTGCCGATAAGCTTGGCGTCGCTCGCTATGTCGATCTCAAGGGTTTGCCGACCTTTTGACAACGCCAGTGCGTCTTCGCGCACGCCTTTCAATAACGCCGCGACATCGATTGGCTGGTGGTCCTCACCGCCCTGATCAATCTCCAGGCGCGAGAGCAGCAACAGGTCGTTGACCAAGTTCTGCATCCGCGTGGTCTGCGCCTGCATCTGCTCAATACCGCGGCCCAACCGCGGCGGCAGCTGTTCCGCTAAGTCGCCATAGGTTTCTAAGTAGCCGGAAATGACCGTCAGCGGCGTGCGCAGCTCATGGGAGACATTGGCCACGAAGTCGCGGCGCATCTGCTCTAAGCGATGCAACCGGGTAATGTCGCGGGCCATCACCAAGCGCTCGTCGTCGCCGTATAAGGTAATTTGATACTGCAGAATGCGCCGCTCATCGATGGGGGACGTGAGCGTTAGCGGCTCGCTGTAATCGCGGGAATTGAAGTAGCGGACAAAGCGCGGGTCGCGCAAAAAATTGGTAATGTGCTGGCCGCGATCATGTTTGATTTTCAGCCCTAACATCTTAGCCGCGGCGCTGTTCCACCACTCCAAATCCCCATGCCGGTCGAGCATCACCACGCTATCGCGCATGGCTTCTGAGGACTCTTGAATCCTGGCAAGCGTGGCGCGTAGGCGGTTTTGCGTGAGGCGTTGGCTTTTTTGGTAGCGGTAGAGACGGTCAAAAAGCTCGCCCCAAATCCCAGGGGCAGCCGGCGGTTCATCGTGGGGGGAGCGGATAAGCCAGCGGTGAAGCGCGCGCAGCTGGTAAAGGTGATACCCCAGACACCCCCCCAAGCCAACGGCCAAACCAAGCCCTGGCACACCCAAGAACGCCCCCAGTGTGGCACCTACCGCCGAGAGCCACACTAGACGCCAAATTTCACGGCTCCAAAGGCGCACGCCTACCCTCGCGCGGAGAAGCGGTAGCCTGTGCCGCGTACCGTTTGAATGAGCCGGTTATGCTCACCCAGCGCTTTACGCAGCCTTCGAATATGCACATCCACGGTACGCTCTTCGACATAGACATTGCCGCCCCAGACTTGATCAAGTAACTGGCCACGCGTGTAAGCGCGCTCTTGATGGGTCATAAAAAACTGCAATAACCGATACTCGGTGGGCCCCATATCGACCGATTTGCCATAAGAACTGACGCGATGGCTAGCAGGGTCCAGCAGTAACCCTTCAATTTCAATGGGGTCTTCCACGCCGCGCGGTGTGGTGCGTCGCAGCACGGCCTTGAGCCGAGCCACCAGTTCGCGCGGGGAAAACGGCTTGGTGATGTAATCGTCGGCGCCGGCTTCCAAGCCCTGGATTTTATTGTTCTCCTCGCCTTTGGCGGTAAGCATGATAATCGGCAACTCAGCGGTGGTTTTTTCACGCTTTAAGCGCCTGGCGAGCTCAATACCGCTAGTGCCCGGCATCATCCAATCAAGCAGCAAAAGATCGGGCTGGTGATCCACCACCATCGCGTGAGCATCCTGGGCATTATCCGCTTCAAGTACGCGATAGTCAGCCATTTCCAGGGCTACCGCGATCATTTCGCGAATCGGCGCCTCATCATCGACGATCAAAACGGTCTTGGCGGTCATTACAAGCCTCACGGTGCTTAAACGGAAAAGATCAACACGACATTTCGATGACGATCACACCATGACTTGATGACAATTACATGACACCTAGGGTTTTACCCCGCACTGGGCCACAAGCTCAAGGCGATTCCGGCGAAAACGACCAATCCCGACCAGTGGTTATTCAAAAACGCTTGAAAGCAGCGCGACCGTTCGCGGTGACGAATCAGCGCTTGCTGGTGCACGAAAGTCGCCGCCATGGCGGCGAGCCCTAGCCAGAAAAAGCCTCCTAGCGCCAAGCGCCAACCCACCGCCGCAAGCAGCAAAAGGGTCGCGAGCTGCAGCAGGCCGATGATCAAACGATCTGCGCGGCCAAACAGCACGGCGGTGGATTTAATGCCGATTTTAAGATCGTCGTCGCGATCCACCATGGCGTATTCGGTGTCGTAAGCCACCGTCCACAGCACGTTGGCAAAAAACAGCAGCCAGCCCTCCAGCGGCACGTACCCCAGCACCGCGCCGCACGCCATGGGGATCGCCCAGGAGAACGCTGCCCCCAAAAACACTTGCGGGAAGTGGGTATAACGCTTCATAAACGGGTAGATAAACGCCAATATCAGCCCGCCCAGGGAAAGTATAATGGTGAACAAATTGGTAAACAGCACCAGCACAAACGCAACCGCCACCAGCCCCACAAACAATAGCTGTGCCTCACGCTCGCTAATGCGCCCATTGGCCAGCGGGCGATCTTGAGTGCGTTTGACGTGCCCGTCGAAGTGACGATCAGCATAGTCGTTGACCACACATCCTGCCGCGCGCATGGCGTAAACCCCGGCAACAAAAATCACCAGCACATCGCGCCCCGGCACGCCTTGTGCTGCAATCCACAGCGCCCAGAGTGTCGGCCACATCAAAAGCCAGGTGCCAATCGGCCGGTCTAACCGGGTAAGGTGAAGAAAATCGGGCACGCGAGCCCAACCAATCGGCCGCAGTAGGGAACGGTCCATGCTTACCTCGTCTCAAGAAAACGCAAAAGCGGCTAGCCTAGCGCGAAGGCAGCGCCAACGCATCCGCCATGGCGGTTAAAAAGTACTCCTGCACCAGCAATGACAACCCAGCGTGCTGAAACCGCGACCGCCGCCCCCAGCAGCTGTCAACGGCGGCGAAACGCGGCGGCTGAGAGGTGACCTCAAGCGGGCCGCGCTTTAGGTCCGGCTGCTGAAACAGCCAGCTTCCCAGCGAGCGCTCCCCCAGCTGCTCCAGACGCTGACCACGACATTGCGCCAGCGGCGCCACCGTGCGCGCCACCACCCAGGGCGTACCGTCTAGGCACAGCGCCACTTCACGTCGCCACGCATAGCGTCGCTGCCCAATGCCAAGCGCCATGGCCTCATCGGCAAACGCAAACCCTATGCTCTGGCGCAGTAGCCGCACCCGAAACTTACGCCCTTCACCTGCGGCGATCAGCCGCGCGGTCAACGAGTCAGTAGACGCTACCCAGCGCCACCAAGGAAGCGACATGGCGGGGCGCGCCGCCGTAACCGGCAGCCAGCGCGCAATGGGCGCGCATGATTGCGTTTGCATTACACCAATATCCGGCAAAGCCTGCCTCTCCCTGAAGAGCCACTCAAGCGGCCAATCAAGGCGATTGACCCAAACCATCCCAACGCTTGCTAGTGTACCATGCTGGCATTACTGACTTTTTTCGCCTTTTAGCTTGATAGGTAACTTATGTCGATACCCCACGCCGATTTAGTCATTATTGGCACCGGCATGGCCGGGGTAGGCCTTGCACGCGCGCTGCGCCGCGAAGGTGATACGCGCCGCCTCACCTTGATCAGCGCCGACAGCGGCGACGACTACAGCAAACCGCTACTTTCCACCGGGTTTGCCAAAAAGCTAGCCCCGGATAAGCTCGCCCAGCGCGATGCCGAAACCCTCGCTGAAGCGCTTAATGCCACGCTGCTGTCGCACACCACCGTGTCCGCAATCGACCCCGAGGCGCGGTGGCTGACGCTTGCCGATGGCAGCGACTACGCTTACACCCAGCTGGTGCTTGCCACGGGAGCAGCGCCGCGCGCGCCGTTTGCCATTCCCAGCGATTGCGCCGCTCACTGCTTCAGCGTTAACGACCTGGACGACTACCGCCGCTTTCACGCCGCTCTGCGTCACGGCCCCGCCCGGGTCGCGATTATCGGCGCGGGGCTGGTCGGCTGCGAATTTGCCAACGACCTGCACGCTGGCGGCCATCACGTTAGCCTGATTGCCCCTGAGAGCGCTCCCCTCCCGCGCCTTCTGCCCGAGCCACTCGGTCATGCACTAGGCGAGACGTTTATTGAAGCGGGCATGCAGCTGGCGCTGGGGCGCTCGCTTGAGCGCATTGCCCGTGGCGCCAGCGACGCCGTGCAGCTGACACTTGATAACCACCAACGCATTGACGCCGATGTGGTACTGCTGGCCACCGGCCTTGCGCCCCGCACCGCGCTTGCCGCCAAGGCCGGGCTTGAGGTCTCTGCCAACGGCATTGCGGTTGACCGCACTCTGCAAACCTCGCACCCGGCTATTTTCGCCCTCGGTGACGCGGCTTGCGTGGCCGGTGTGAACGCCATGTACGTGCAGCCGCTGCAAGCCAGTGCCAACGCCCTGGCCAAGACGCTTGCCGGAACGCCCACGCCGGTTCACTTTGGGGCCTGGCCGGTGATCGTAAAAACACCGCTTTTGCCGGTGGTTGCCTACCCCCCGCTGGCAACCCCAGCGCGCTGGCGCATCGAGGCAGACGGCACGGACATGACCGCCCTCGCCGAAGATAAAGACGAACGTTTGATCGGTTTTGCGTTGACAGGCGGCTGCGTGAGACGGAAAGTGGAGCTTTCCAGAGCCGCCCCTGCGCTGCTAGGCTGATTTTCACTGCCTTACGCGCTACGCTTAGGGCACTGACTTGCAAGCACTTGTTAGTCGCTGCTGTATCGAGCAATGTTTTATTCGCTTTTGATAACGCCTTAACACCTGAACGAAAACACCGGAGATACCTAATGCGCAAACCTGAACTCGCCGCTGCCATTGCCGAAAGCGCCGATCTATCCAAAGATAAAGCTGGCCAAGTATTGAACGTAATCCTCGATGAAATCACCAACAGTGTCGCTAAAGGTGACGATGTTTCTCTGATTGGTTTTGGTACCTTCACCGTACGTGAACGCGCCGCCCGCACCGGCAAAAACCCACAAACGGGCGAGCCGCTGCAAATTCCGGCCAGTAAAAACGTGGCGTTTAAGCCAGGTAAAGCGCTGAAGGACGCAGTTTCCTAATGAAACTTGCGCTAACGCTGTGGCTACTCGGCTTTTTGCTTAAGCGTGCGCTGCGTCGCAAGCCGCGCTTTCGCGAGCAGCTTGAACGCATGCGCAGCCTGGATTGGGGGATTGCCACCGAAGACTTGAAGGTTGCACGCCACTACCGAATTTCACCCCAACGGGTCACGACGGGAAAGGGGTTGCCGGTGGACTTGGACCTTGAGCTACGCTTTCGCGACCCCGAGGCTGCCTTACGCATTCTCAAAAAGCCCACTCAGCAGGCGTTTCTTGACGGCATGATGGCCGGTGATGTCCGCCTTGTCGGCGACTCCGCCGATATGAACAAGCTGCAAAAACTGTTGAAGTATTTGTAAACAGTATTTATAAGCAGCATTTGTAAGCTTTATTCATCCCGCCGCTTTTGCCTACCGTTCGCCCCGCCGCCTAACCGCGGCGGGGCGTTTGTTTTATCGGCCGCCGGCATAGCCACTTGCCTCGCGATTATTTATACTAAAGTCTAAAATAACTCACCGATCAGAGCTTCTATGCCTATCGCACTGCCGCTGCGGCGCCTTTGGACTCTAGATAAATTCGCCTACAGCCTGCGCGTTTTTCTCGCCTTTAGCGGAGCGCTCGCCTTTGCCACGCTGTGGGGGGACGTCAGCTTTGTCATTCCGCTATTTCTTGGCATTATCGCCAGCGCCCTCTCTGAGACTGACGATAGCTGGCAGGGGCGGCTGCAGGCGCTTGCCGTGACACTTGTCTGTTTTGCGCTGGTCTCGCTGATCGTGCAAAAGCTTTTTCCTTGGCCGTGGTTGCTTGCCCTATGGCTTGCGGGCGCCACCTTTGGCCTGATCATGCTCGGCGCCATCGGCCAACGCTACGCCACCATCGCCTCGGGCACGCTGATTCTTTCTCTCTACGTCATGATCAACATCGAGCAGCACGGCGGTGTAGACGACGACGTCGCCTTTCGCCAACTGTTACTGCTGATCGGCGCTGCCTGGTACGGGCTGATTTCGGTGGTGTGGTGCGCGCTATTTTCGCGCCAGCCCGTCAAGCAGAGCATGGCCCGGCTCTACAAAGCGCTTGGCCACTACCTGGTATTGAAATCGGCGCTGTTTGAACCGGTGCGCGGGGTCGACATCCACGCCCGGCGCGTGGCCCTCGCGCGCCAAAACGGCCAGGTCGTGGCGGCGCTCAATCACGCCAAAGAAATACTCCTGCGCCGCATGGAAGGACAGCGCGGTAACCGCAAGCTCAATCGCTATTTACAAATCTACTTCATCGCCCAGGACATTCACGAACGCGCCAGCTCCACCCACTACCCCTACAGCGCGCTGACCGAGGCGTTTTTTCATCATGACGTGCTGTTTCGCTGCCAGCGGCTGTTGGACCAGCAGGGGCTTGCCTGCCGGCGGCTGGCGAAATCGCTGCTGCTTGATCGCGCCTTCGACCACCGCCAAAGCGAAGAAGCGCTGGCAGATTTGCGCGCCTCCATCGCCAACCTACGCGACCGCGATAAGCCCGAATGGCGCCCGCTGATTCAACCGCTCAATGCGCTTGCCGATAACCTCACCACCTTGGAAGCGCAGATTGCCAGCGCCCATAACCCCGATGCCAGCGAGCCGCGCCGCGATACCGCCCTGCTTGATCGCTCGCCGGGGAGCTTGTTAGAGGCGTGGAGGCGCGTGCGGCTCAATTTGACCCTGGGCTCACCCACCTTTCGCCACGCCGTGCGCCTGTCACTGGCGCTGCTGGCGGGGTATTTGCTGCTGCAGTGGCTCGACCCGGAGCAGGGCTTTTGGATTTTGCTCACCACGCTGTTCGTCTGCCGGCCCAACTTTGCCACCACGCGCCGCTTTTTGATCAAACGTATTCTTGGCACCGTGCTGGGGCTATTGGTGGGTTGGGCGTCGATTAGCCTTTTCCCGCAACCCAACGTGCAGAGTTTGATTGCGATCGCGGCCGGGGTGAGCTTTTTCGCCACCCGCGAGAAGCACTACATGATCGCCACCGCCTCGATCACCCTGCTGGTGCTGTGCAGCTTTAACCAAGTGGGTGATGGGTTTGATCTGATCTGGCCACGCCTGTTTGATACCTTGATCGGGGCACTGATTGCGGGGCTCGCGGTGTTTTTTATTCTGCCCGACTGGCAGGGGCGTAAGCTTTACCGCGAGGCGGCGAAGGTGCTCGATAGCCAGCGCCGTTATCTCGACGAGGTGATTCACCAGTACGAAGCCGGCAAGCAGGACGATCTCGCCTATCGGCTGGCGCGGCGCAATGCCCACAATAGCGACGCGGCGTTTTCGACCCAGATGAACAATATGCTCCACGAGCCGGCATACTACCGCAAACAGGAGACGGAGCACGGTCTGCGCTTTTTAGTGCTTTCGAACACCCTGCTCAGCCACCTCTCGGCCCTTGGTGCCCACCGTCATCGGCTGACTGACGAGGAAGACGACGTCACGCTCGTGCCAGTGGCCAAGCACGTCAGCGCGCTGCTCGGTGAGCTTGCCGAGCGGCTGCGCACGCGCCAACCAACGGATGACCTTAGCGAGCAGGTGGCAACGTTACTGCGCCAGCTGGAAACACCCACCGCGCGGGAAACACATGCGCTGACGCTCTATCGCCCGATGCAAAGCCAGCTGCGCTTGATTGCCGAGCAACTAACGCCGCTGGCAAAAGCCGCCAACCGGCTGATCGCGATCAAAACGCCAACGCCATCTTCATCTTCTTCGTCATCGCCTTCATCCCCACCGGGGTGACGCCGCCCTACACCTGGCCGTAACGCCCGGCGGCATCGCCGAGCCAGCGACGCACCAGCACGGCAGTAGCGTGATCGTCGCCCTGTAGCGCTTGTGCCAGCGCCGTAACGCGCTCTAATAGGTCGGCGTCACGCTCAAGATCGGCGATTTTCATCTGCGCCAGCCCCGTCTGGCGGGTGCCGAGCACTTCGCCCGGCCCGCGCAGCTCCAAGTCTTTTTCGGCGATGCGAAAGCCGTCGGTGGTTTCGCGCATTACGCCGAGCCGCTCGCGGGCGCTTTTGGACAGCGGCGGGTGATAAAGCAGCACGCAAAAACTCTCGGTGCTGCCGCGCCCCACCCGACCGCGCAGCTGGTGCAGCTGCGAAAGCCCCAGGCGCTCGGGGTTTTCGATAATCATCAGGCTGGCGTTGGGCACATCCACGCCCACCTCGATCACCGTGGTGGCCACGAGCAAGTCCAGCTCGCCGGCTTTGAAGGCGTCCATCACCTCGGCTTTCTCGCCGGCTTTCATGCGCCCATGCACCAGGCCAATCGCCACCTCGGGCAGCGCCTCGGTCAGCTCGTCGCGGGTTACCTCCGCGGCCTGGCACTGCAGCACCTCGGATTCCTCGATCAGCGTGCACACCCAGTACGCTTGGCGACCGTCACCGCAAGCGCGGCGAATACGCTCGACCACCTCCGGGCGGCGTTCATCCGACACCACCACGGTTTTCACCGGCGTGCGCCCAGGGGGCAGCTCGTCGATCACCGACACGTCCAGATCGGCGTAGGCGCTCATGGCCAAGGTGCGCGGGATGGGCGTGGCGGTCATGATCAGCTGATGCGGAGTTAGCCCGCCGGCTTCGCCTTTTTCGCGCAGCGCCAGGCGCTGATGCACGCCAAAGCGGTGCTGCTCGTCGATAATCGCCAGCCCCAAGCACTGAAAGTGCACATCATCTTGAAACAGGGCGTGGGTACCCACCACCATGCGAGCACGGCCGTCGGCAATCGCCGCCTTAGCGTCTAGCCGTGCTTTGCCTTTGAGCTTGCCCGCGAGCCAGGCGACTTCGACCCCTAGCGGTTCAAACCACGCTTTAAAGGCGCGGTAGTGCTGCTCGGCGAGAATTTCCGTCGGCGCCATGATCGCCGCCTGACAGTTGCCCGCCAGCGCTGAGAGCGCCGCCATCGCCGCGACCACGGTTTTTCCCGACCCCACGTCTCCCTGCACCAGGCGCAGCATCGGCGCGGCGCGGGCGAGATCCAGGCCGATTTCTTCGAGCACACGGCGCTGGGCACCAGTCAGCGCAAACGGCAACTGAGCCAGAAAGCGCGCCTGCAGGCTACGCCCGGAGGGCAACGCCGGTGCGCCGTCGGATTGAATCCGCAGCCGTACCTGGCGCAAGCTAAGCTGATGCGCCAACAGCTCCTCCAGCGCCAGCCGCCGCGTGGCCGGGTGCTGGCCGCTGGTCAGCGGCTCAATATTCACATCGGGGGGCGGCTGGTGCAGTAGGTGCAGGCTGGCGTGCAAGCCGGGTAGGCGAAAGCGCGCCAGTAGCGCCTCGGGAATCACCTCCGGCAGCGCCTGGGGGTCGTTATCGAGCAGCGCTAGCGCTTGCTCAGCCAACGCCCGCAGACGGGTTTGATTCAAGCCCTCGGTGGTCGGGTACACCGGTGTGTAATACTCCTCCACCGGCGCCGCCCCCGGTGTCGTCAAGCGGTATTCCGGGTGGTAAAGCTCCAAGCCCGTGGCACCCGCACGGGCCTCGCCAAAGGCGCGCACGGTGACGCCGGGGCGCAGCTGTTGCTGCTGCGCGGGCGAAAAATGAAAAAACCGCAGGCTGATAATGCCGCTGGCGTCGCGCAGACGCACGAGCAAACTGCGGCGTCGTCCTTTGACCACGTCAGAGGCCGTCACTTCGCCTTCCACCACCGCCTCTTGCCCAGCGCGCAACGTGCCCATCGGCGTGAGGCGCGTGCGATCTTGGTAACGCAGCGGCAAATGAAAGAGAATATCGCTGACTTGCTCAATCCCCAGGCGCGACAGTTTTAACGCCAGCGCTTCACCGACGCCTTTTAGCGCCGTGATCGGGGCGTTAAGCGTGCTCATGAGACAGCGCTTTGCTCATCGACCGACCGGCCATGCACCGGCTGGCGGCATTGGGAAATCGCTTGAATCAGTGCCTCGATGGCCTTAGGCCGCGGGAAGCTCGCTCGCCAGGCAATCGCCACGGTGCGTGAGGGCGCGGGGGAGGTAAAGGGGCGGCTGACCAGCATGGCGTTTTCATACGCATCGGTACCCAACGCCGATTGGGGCAGCACGGTAATGCCCAGCTTGGAGGCCACCATGTGGCGAATGGTCTCAAGCGAGCCGCCTTCGGCAATCAGCGTATTGTGCGGGCTATTGAGCTTCTGCGTGATCGCCGGGCAGGCTTCAAGAATTTGATCCCGGAAGCAGTGGCCTTCCCCGAGTAGCAGCAAACGCTCTTCGAGCAAATCCTCTTTATGAATGGCGTCGCGCTCAACCCACCGGTGGCTGGCGGGCATTAGCACTTCAAAGTGCTCCTCGTAGATCGGCTTGGTCACCACATCGGTTTCGGTAAACGGCAGCGCCACGATGATCACATCCAACTCGCCGCTACGCAGTTTACCGCGCAGGTTTCCGGTCATCCCTTCTTCAATGTAGAGCGGCATTTGCGGCGCGGCATTGGCAAGCGCCGGGATCAAATGCGGAAACAGATACGGCCCGATGGTATAGATCGCGCCGATGCGCAAGGGATTGGCGAGCTGGTCTTTACCCTCACTCGCCATGGCATAAATCTGGCTGCTCTGCTCTAGCACGCGCTGCGCCTGGGCGACGATTTTCTCCCCCAGGGGCGTGACCTGGACGGTTGATTTTGTGCGTTCAAACAACGCGGCTTCTAGCTCTTCTTCGAGCTTTTTCACCGCCACCGAAAGCGTTGGCTGAGAAACATGGCAGCGCTCCGCCGCGCGGCCAAAGTGGCGCTCTTGGGCAAGGGTTACGATATAGCGCAGTTCTGTTAGAGTCATAGCGGCGCCGTGGCATCCTCTGTTAGTCACCGGTGTGTCGTCGTCACCCAGACGACGGGGTCTGGCTGGCCAGCACTTGCCGACGCGACCAACCCTTTCGTGCATTTTAAAGGAGGGAAGCGGCCGCTAATAGGGATTATTTATTGCGAGGAGAGCAACATGGCATTAACCGTACTGATTATCGGCTGTGGTG
Organism: Vreelandella vilamensis; assembly: GCF_031451755.1. Lineage (NCBI taxonomy): Bacteria > Pseudomonadati > Pseudomonadota > Gammaproteobacteria > Oceanospirillales > Halomonadaceae > Vreelandella > Vreelandella vilamensis. The sequence continues at coordinate 23,381 of NZ_JARWAN010000016.1, forward strand.
ATATCGGCATTACCTTAGGTCGCGAGCTGTTAGGCGAAGGCCACCGCGTGATTGGCGTGCGCCGCCACGTTGAAGCACTAGAAGGCACCGGCATTGAACCGTTGGCGCTGGACCTCGACACGCTTGATGACGCTGACGCCAGCGCGCTGCCCCAAGCGGACTACGTGATTTACACCGTCAGCGCCGACCACTTTGAAGAGAGCGCCTACCGCCGCGCTTACCCCGAGGGGCTTAACAACGTGCTCAAGGTGCTTGAACAGCAGGCTAGCGCGCCTAAGCGCGTGTTGTTTATTTCATCCACCAGCGTTTACGGCCAGCAAGAGGGCGAGTTGGTCAACGAAGAGAGCCCCACGGAGTCCACCAGCTTTTCCGGGGTCTTGATGCGCGAGGCGGAGCAAGCGCTGATTAACCACCCTATTCCCGGAACGGTCGTGCGCTTTTCGGGGATTTACGGGCCGGGCCGTGATCGGTTGATCCACCAGGTGGTGGAAGGTCGGGTAGCCGCGATTACACCGACGGTTTACTCCAACCGCATTCACCGCGACGACTGCGTGGGCATTTTGCGTCACTTTATCGACAGCCAAGAGCGAGACCAGCCGCTGGAGTCGCTTTACCTTGCCAGCGACTGCGAACCGGCAGCGTTACACAACGTCATGATGTGGCTTGCGTCACAGCTTAAAGTTGAGGCCACCCAGACTATGCAGTCGCCGCTGCGCCGCCGCACCAGCAAACGCTGCGATAACTCACGGCTACTCTCCACCGGCTACACCTTCCACTACCCCAGCTTCCGCGAAGGGTATGCGCAGGTGCTCAAAGCCGGCGGTTTTTTAACGACTCAAAAAGTGTAACGACGCAGAAAGCGTAGCCCCAAGCTTTTTAACCCGAGGCGTTTAGTCGCCCAGCACCATCACGGCTTCGGCTTCGACCTGGGCGCCTTTGGGCAACGCTTTCACGCCGACAGCGGCGCGGGCAGGATAAGGCGACGCAAAGAACTCTTCCATCACGCGGTTAACAATAGCGAAGTTTTCCAGGTCCACCAGGTAGAGATTGAGCTTAACGATATCGCCAAGCGATCCCGCCGCTTCGTCACACACGGCCTGCAAGTTGGTAAACACCTGGCGAGCCTGCGCTTCAAAGTCATCCGAGACAAGCGCCATGGTGGCGGGGTCGAGCGGAATCTGACCTGACATATACACGGTATTCCCCGCTTTCACTGCCTGAGAATACGGGCCAATCGCGGCGGGGGCTTTCTCGGTATTAATAACCGCTTTATTACTCATAATGAGCACTCCTTATGGATAAAAAAATAAGAGGGGGTATAAAAGAAATTACTTACCTAAGCGGGTGATTTTACCCACGTTAGGGAGATTGCGAAGACGCTTGATAATGCGCGCGAGATGGACGCGGCCTTTCACCGCCAAGGTGATATTGACCGTTGAAAGCCGGGCATCGCGCTCCTCAATACCAATACGCTCGATATTGGCATCGGCATCGGTCACCAGGCCAGCAAGTTCTGCCACCAGGCCGCGGCGGCTTTCAATTTCGATGCGCAGCGCCACAGGGAAGTCGGCGTCGGTTTCTTCTGACCATTCCAGTGCGAAAAGCTTTTCCGCGTCGGCTTTATCCACCACGTTTTTACACTCCGCGCGGTGAACCACTAGCCCCTTACCCGCCGAGAGATGCCCCACCACGGCATCGCCAGGCAGCGGGTGGCAGCAGCGCGCAAAGCTTGTCACCATGCCTTCACTGCCGCTGATCACCACCGGCTGGCTGCTCGCTGCCTGTGCAGGGACGGCGCTGCCACCGTCCGCTAAATCCATCAACCGCCTGGCCACCGCATGGGCGATCCGCGTGCCAAGGCCAATCGATTCCAACAGGGCATCCTGGTCGCTGACATCGAACTCTTTTAATGCGCGTTTGATGACCGCCGGATCCAGCTCTTCCAAGCTGGTGTCGAATACTGACAAAGACTTATTTAACAGCCGACGACCCAACTGGATCGCCTCGGCCTGCTGCTGATGTTGCAGCGCATGACGAATCGCCGAGCGTGCTTTCGCTGTGGTGACAAAATTGAGCCAGGCAGCGTTGGGACGTGCCGCTGGTGCGGTGATAATTTCCAGCGTCTGCCCGCTTTCCAGCCGAGTAGAGAGCGGTGCCAGCTGACGGTCAATCCGGCAGGCGATGCAGTTATTGCCAATATCGGTGTGAACGGTGTAGGCAAAATCAATTACGGTAGCGCCCTGAGGCAGCTCCATGATGTCGCCTTTGGGCGTAAACACATAAATATCGTCGGGAAAAAGGTCATTTTTGACGTGTTCGATAAATTCAAGCGAATCGCCGGCGTGGCGCTGCATTTCCAGCAAGCCTTTCACCCAGGCGCGGGCGCGAGCGCGGCTACCCTCGGCAATCGGATGCTCGGTTTGGCCCGCTTTATATAACCAGTGGGCGGCAATGCCATTATTGGCCATCGCCTCCATTTCACGGGTGCGAATTTGGACTTCGATGGGCATTCCGCGAAAACCAAAAAGGGTCGTGTGTAAACTTTGATAGCCGTTGGCTTTGGGGATGGCAATATAGTCTTTAAAGCGCCCCGGCACAGGCTTATACACGTTATGCACCACGCCCAAAATACGGTAACAACTGGCGACATCTTCGGTGACGATGCGAAAGCCAAACACGTCCATGATCTCGGCGAAGGGCTTTCGCTGGTCGCGCATTTTGCGGTAAATCGACAACAGGTGCTTTTGACGCCCCATCACCGTGCCATTGAGCCCTTCATCGTCCAGGCTCTGCTGCAGTGACGCTTGAATCTCGCGCATGGCGCTACGCCGATTGCCACGCGCGCTGGCCACCGCCCGCTTGATGCGCTCGGCGCGCATCGGGTAGATGGCCTGAAACGACAGGTCTTCAAGCTCGACGCGAATGGTATTAATGCCCAACCGCCCGGCAATACGGGCGTAAATTTCCAGGGTTTCGCGGGCAATCCGGCGTTTTTTATCCGGCCGCAATGCGCCCAGGGTGCGCATGTTGTGCAGGCGATCGGCGAGTTTGACGATAATCACGCGGATATCCCGCGACATCGCCAACACCATTTTTTGGAAGTTTTCCGCCTGGGCGACGGCTTTATCTTCGAACGTAATCTGAGTGAGCTTAGACACACCGTCGACAAGCTCGGCCACAGGCTTGCCAAACTGCGTTTCCAGCGCGGACTTCGCCACGCTGGTATCTTCAATCACATCGTGCAACATGGCCGCTATCAAGCTCTGATGGTCCATGTGCATATTGGCCAGAATATTGGCCACCGCCAGTGGGTGGGTCACATAAGGCTCGCCGGAGCGGCGACGCTGACCATCGTGAGCCTGCTCGGCGTAGTAGAAGGCGCGTTTAACCTGCTGAATCTCATCCGGGGGAAGATAGCCGCCAAGTCGATCCGCTAGGTCATCAATGGTAAACATTTACGCGCCTCTATCGCTGTCAGGTTCGCTTATCAGTCGTCAACCGGGAGGCTTGCAGCAACCGGGCGGGCGCGAACCGGCGCTTCCACTGGCTCATCCAGTATGGTGTGATCCACCAGGCCAGCGGCAATTTCACGCAGCGCCATGACGGTGGGCTTATCGTTTTCCCAAGGCAGCAGGGCATCACGCGAGCCGCGCGCGAGTTGGCGTGCACGATGGGTGGAAATCATCACGAGTTTGAAGCGGTTTTCAACGTGATCTAGGCAATCTTCAATAGTAACGCGAGCCATGGGGGCCTTCCTGTAATGACGGCCGGGCCGACGCCGTCAAGTTTAGTTAACGGCGCCAGCCCAGTAAAAAAAGAGGATTTACACAATCCGATAGATTACTCGACGCTGGGCGCCTGTGACAAGAGCGCATCCAGCAGCGGCGCATGGTGTTCACGCATGGACACCAGGGTAATGCGGCGGCTAATGACGAGAGACTTAAGCTCTTCAAGAGCCGTGGTGAAATCGTCATTGATCACAAGGTAACCGTACTCGTCGTAGTGCAACATTTCACTGACGGCATCGCGCATGCGTCGCGCAATGATCGCGTGCTCATCGGTCCCTCGACTCGCCAAGCGACGCTCTAGCTCACTGCGTGAGGGCGGCAGGATAAACACCGACACCGCCTCGGGCATCTGCTCACGCACCTGACGCGCGCCCTGCCAGTCGATTTCCAGGATTACGTCCTGACCCACGTCAAGTAGCGTCTGCACAGCCTTGCGCGAAGTGCCGTAATAGTTATCAAACACCTTGGCATGCTCAAAAAACTCACCACGCGCGATCATCGCCTCAAAGTCAGCCACGTCGGTAAAATGGTAGTTAACGCCATCAACCTCGCCCTCGCGCTTAGCACGGGTGGTGTGCGATACCGAGACCTGAATGCCATCCAGACTCTCGACCAGCTCGCGAACTAAACTGGTCTTACCTGCCCCCGACGGCGCAGAAACAACAAATAATGTACCTTGGGACATACGCGCTTCCCTTGTTGGCGAAGGAACTGTAATTAACAAAAGATTCACGCAGCAACGAGCTTACGCAACGGAAACATCAGCGACACACAGAAGAAGTAGTATCGCACACCCGTCGACGCGACTGTAGAGTGTTGATAGCAAACGGAGACACCATGACACCGACAACAATTGCCCACGCCATGCAGGCGCTGGCCGCGGCCGACCCGGATATCGCCCGCGCTTACCCACGGGTAGGGGCGCCTGAACCACGCCATCGCGATCAGGGCTTTGCGACGTTTTTCAGTACTATCGTCAGTCAACAGCTTTCCACCGAGGCCGCCCACGCGATTATGGGCCGGGTCAATACGCTGCTGCCCGAACTCCACGCCAAAGCGGTGATCGACATCGAAGACCAAGCGCTGCGCGATGCCGGGCTTTCCTGGCGCAAGATCGAGTACGCCAAAGGGCTGGCAGAAGCCGAACTCGCCGGCACTTTTAGCGCTGATGAACTTGAACAACTAAACGACAACGAGGCCATAGCGGCGATTACCCAACTACACGGCTTTGGTCGCTGGAGCGCCGAAATCTACCTGATGTTCTCGCTGCAACGCCCGGATATTTTCCCCGCCGACGATCTTGCCCTGCGAGTGGCACTTGGTCGTTTAAAAGGCATGGACGACAAGCCCACGCCCAAGCAGGCCCGTCAGCTGGTGGAACATTGGGCGCCCTGGCGCAGCGTAGGCTCGCTGTTTTTGTGGCACTACTACCGCGGCGAGCCCTTATAGCAAACGCCTTATTAATATCGCCCAGCGTAAAATTTGCAGCTGCGGATGAGGAGCGAATAATTTGCCCTGTTTCGTTGCAGGAAATTGTTGGAAACCGGCTTAAGGCACGCTAATACTTAACCGCCCCACCACTGGCAATTCGTTTCCATCGGGACGCACTATGATCATATCGCCAGACCCCAAGCCGCTGCCGACCAACGCCGAGATATTGACCTGATGCGTCACCAGCAGCAGGTTGCCCGGCCCCTGCCACGACAAAATGCGCTCACGCGCGGCTTGGGTGCGCTCCGACCGTTCACTACGCTCACGAAAAAAAGAATCTAGCCACGGCGCAGGAACTACCTCGCCCACCTCCATGAGCTCAGCGGTTTCCTGTGCTCGGCACCAGCGCGATGAATAGACCGCGTTAATCGGCACGCCTCGCTCGCGTAACGCCTGGCCAGTTGCTTTTGCCTGAGCCCGCCCTTCGGCGGAAAGATTGCGCTGAGTATCGCACTGCTCCAATACAAAGCCAGGCGGATCGCCTACGCCCGGTGCCAACGCGTGACGCATCAAAATTACCAGCCCGCCCTCCTGCAGCGCCTGCCAGGTAGCATCATATGCTTGAGCGCTGATGGGGAGCATGCCCAAAGCACCCAGAAGCAGGATTAACGTAAAGTGGCGTAGGATGGGCATGGGGACACCTTCATCATCGATAAGTATTAAAAAGCAAAAGGCGATATTTACGTGATACCCATCAATTTTTTCAATTCTAGATGCGCTGCGTCTCGAATTGAAAAATAGCAGATATAGATATCATGATATCCAAATAAAGCCTAAATAAGCTATAATAGCTACAATAATATCCATATCAGGAAAACTGTCGAATGCACCGTTTTTTGCTGTTAGACGATACCGATGTGCAGCAAGCCTTTGCTGCTCACCTACGCCGGTTACGCGAACAGGCCAAGCTATCCCGCGTGGCTCTAGCAGAACGCAGCGGTGTGCCCGCCCCTACTATCAAAAAATTTGAGCTCACGGGGCAAATCTCATTTCGCCAGCTACTGTTGCTATGGCAAAGCCTAGATGACTTGGCGCGGCTATACGCGCTGACTCAGGAAGACGCATTCAACGCCAAGATACCTTCCTCAATCGATGAGGTACTCAAAGATGGCTTTTAAGCCTACGCAACGGCTGAACGTGACGCGTACGCTATCAACCGGTGAACAGGTAACGGCTGGCGTATTGGCACAAAACCGCCAAGGGGTATTTTTTCAGTACGCGGAAGGTTATGTGTATCAGCATGGCAATCTATCGCCCTTTACGTTACAACACGACCTGACACTTCAGCCCGCCCCTAGAGCGCCACATCGAGGGCTTCACGGCGTATTTGGCGACTGTTTACCCGATGGCTGGGGACTGCTGCTGCAAGATCGCGTCTTTCGTCAGCATGGCATAGCGCCTACGCAACTTACGGCGATGGACCGGCTGGCATTTGTTGGCCAACGTGGCATGGGCGCACTGGCCTTTGAGCCAGAATCAGAGGCAGCGCCTACACAGAGCAATTTCGAAGACCTGGCGACACTCGGCCTCCAGGCACAGGCCGTTTTTGATGGGCAAACCGAGGACGTACTCAGCGCCTTGGTCGCAGCGGGTAGCTCCGGCGGGGCAAGACCGAAGGCACAGCTTTTTATACCTCCTGGCCAATCGAAAGCGTGCAGAACCTATGCTCAGCCAGAGGATGACGCTTGGCTGGTCAAATTTACCTCTCAACACTTGCCACTGGGTCACGAAGAGGGGCTGTGCGAAGCAGCATACCTGGACTTGGCTAAAACAGCAGGCCTTGAGCCGCCCGAATGGCAGTTGCTGCGCATACCTACGCCAAAGGGTGAGCGCGCCTGGCTTGCTATCAAACGGTTTGATTGGATCCATCAGACAAACCCTGCGGGGCGTCTCCATATGCACAGCGCCTGTGGGCTGCTGGATGCCGATTTCCGAACCCCGAGTCTGGATTACGCTGACCTTATCAAAGCCAGCCGCCAGCTGTGTAAATCCCCCGCCGTAGGCCAGCTGCAATTCCGACGCGCACTGTTTAACTTATTTGCCTGCAACCAGGATGACCACAGTAAAAACTGGGCGTTTCTGCAGGATGATCGCGGCCAATGGAAACCAGCACCGTTTTATGATGTTACCTTTAGTCCCCACCCTTTTTCAGAACACGCCACTGCTTATATGGGTTTTGGTAAGCAGCCCTCAATAAAAACCATCCGGCAGCTCGCCGCCCATGCAGGCTTTGCCAACTGGAAACAGGCTCAGCCGCACGTCCAGGAGATCGTGGACGTTATTGGCACTTTCCCGGCTGTGGCAAAAGATCTTGGTGTGCAAGCCAGTACGATCAAGCTGATCACCCAGCGATTGAATCAAGCGTGGCGGGAAAATAAGAGGCTACTGCTGGCAAAATGACCTCATTAGCTAACGCCAACCTCCAAAAGTACACTTAGCCAAGTACCCCTTGTTTCATTAGTATGGGTGGTGATGAAACACTGCGACAAAGCCAATTGGCAAAGATGTGGAGAGTAAATGTCATGACATCACCCTATCTTCCCAGCAACTTTGGCTTTTTAGCAGAGCATGATGCGCTGTTTGTCGAACTGGCCGCCGCTGCCGAACATGCCTTTGTTAGCGACCCCAACACCACCTTGATTAAGCTGCGCCAATTGGGAGAAGCGCTTGCCCAGCACATGGCAGCGATCTCTGGGGTTGAGTTTGATAACCAAACCAGCCAAGCCGACCTGCTCTACCGCTTAAACCGCGAGCTGCGCCTGGAACCCCAGGTGAAAGAGCTATTTCACACCCTGCGAGTTGAAGGCAACAAGGCCACTCACCAATTTCGCACCCGCCACAAAGAAGCCATGGATGGCCTGAAGCTGTCCCGTGAACTGGCTATCTGGTTTCACCGCTCCTTTGGCAAGGCAGGCACTACCTTCAAGCCCGGCCCTTTTGTACCGCCCGCCGACCCTAGCGCACAGCTGCGCCAGTTTCAGGCCGATATCGAAAAACTCCGCCACGAGCTCCAACACGCCAACAAGGCGCTGGACAGCAGCCAACAGCTTAGCCAGCTGGTCGAGCAGGAGAAACAAGAGTTTGAGGCGCTGGCGTTGGCCATGGACGAAGAGTCACGCGCCCTGGCAAAACAGGCACAAAGCCACGAACAGGCGTTAGCCCAACAGCAGCAAGCTTACGAAACCAAAATTTGCGCCCTGCAAACACAGCTCACCGCCCAGGGCGAAAGCAGCGTTAATCAGCAGCGCCAGCAGGTAGTCAGCAAAACCCAAGCCGCCAGCAACACTCTGGTACTGAGTGAAGAGCTAACGCGCCTACTGATTGACCAGCAGCTCAATGAAGCGGGGTGGGAAGCTGACAGCCAAGAGATCCGCTATCAAAAAGGCGCCCGCCCCGAGAAAGGTACCTACCGCGCCATTGCCGAATGGCCCACTCAGCCCGCAAAACAAACCAATGGCCAAAAAGACCGAGCAGACTACGTGCTGTTTCTTGGCTTAACGCCGATTGCCGTGGTCGAAGCCAAGAAAGAGAACATTAATGTCGCGGGCAAAATTGATCAATCTGAGCGCTACAGCAAAGGCCTAAGCGTTGAACCACCGCTGGTGGGCGCCTGGGAGCTTGCCGGGCGCACCATCGCCTGGCCCGCCGATGAAGAGGGCCATTTTAAAGTGCCCTTTGTATACTCCTGCAACGGTCGCCCCTACCTGCCCCAGCTAGCCGAACAGTCGGGCACCTGGTTTCGCGATGTGCGAGAACCCAGCAACACCCGCCGCGCCCTGCCCCGCTTTCATACCCCCGGCGGCCTGCTAAACCTGCTGGAGCGCGATAGAGAAAATGCCGACAAACTGCTTAAACACGAGCCTTTCGGTTACCTACGGCTTAGGGAGTATCAGCAAAAGGCAATTCTGACTACCGAGCACGCCCTGGCCCACGGCAGCCGCGATGCCCTTCTGGCCATGGCCACGGGTACCGGTAAAACCCGTACCATTATTGGTCTTATGTATCGGTTTTTAAAAACCGAACGCTTTCACCGCATTCTGTTTCTGGTCGATCGTACCGCCCTTGGCGACCAAGCCATTGATGCCTTCAACGAAGCCCCGTTAGAGCAGAACCAAACCCTAAGCAAAATCTACAATGTGGCAGAGCTGGGTGATATGGCAGCAGAAGCCGAAACCCGCGTGCAGGTCGCCACCGTGCAAGCCATGGTGAAGCGCATTTTTGCCAGCGATGCGCCGCCGCCGATTGATCAATTCGACTGCATCATCATCGACGAAGCCCACCGCGGCTACACGCTCGACCAGGAGATGACCGAAGGCGAGCTGGCCACCCGCGATGCCAGCCAGTACCTCTCCAGCTACCGCCGGGTGCTCGACTACTTCGATTCGGTCAAAATCGCGCTCACCGCCACCCCGGCCAAGCATACCAGCGAGATTTTTGGTAAGCCGGTTTACACCTATTCCTACCGGGAAGCGGTAGCGGACGACTGGCTGATCGACCACGAGCCACCGATTCGCTATGCAACCCTGCTGACCCAAGAAGGCATCCAGTTTGAGAAGGGTAAACCTATCGAGGTGGTCAACACCCAAACCGGCGAAGTCGATACCACCGAACTAGAAGACGAGCTGCGCTTCGATGTCGACGCCTTCAATCGCCAGGTCATCAACGAAAACTTCAACCGCGTAATCTGCGAACAGCTAGCCGAAGAGTTAGACCCGTTTGGCGACGAAAAAACACTGATTTTTTGCGCCACCGACCTTCACGCGGATATGGTCAAACGGCTGCTAGATGACGCCTTCAAAGCGCTGTATAACGGCAGCTACAACCAGGCAGCAGTGGCTAAAATCACCGGTAAAAGCGACAAGGTTGACCAACTGATCCGGCGCTATAAAAACGAGCGCTATCCCAATATCGCGATTACCGTGGATCTACTCACCACCGGCATCGACGTGCCCCAAATTTGCCACTTGGTGTTTATGCGCCAGGTACGTTCGCGGATTCTGTTTGAACAGATGATTGGCCGCGCCACCCGGCGCTGCGATGAGATCGGTAAGACCGTGTTCACCATCTACGACCCGGTGGATATCTACGCCGCCCTGGCCGAGGTCAACACCATGAAGCCGCTGGTGCGTGACCCCAATATCAGCCTTACACAGCTAGTTGATGAACTGACCGATGAGCACCAGTTGGAAAATGCGTTGAATAGCCCCGGCGAACAGCCGGACGAAAGCCAAGCCGACGTAGTGCTCAGCCAGCTCAGTCAAAAAGTCATGCGCGTACTGCGTAAGGCCGACTCCAAAGCGGAAAATAAACCCGCGCTTAAACAAAAGCTTGATGACCTGCACAACCTATGGGGCGTGGAGCCGAGCAAGCTTCATGAGCACTTACATAAGCTAGGGCCAAGGCAGGCATCCGCGTTTCTTCGCCAACATAGCGGCTTGATACACCAGCTAGCCGAGGTGAAGCACTTGGTGGGCAGCGACCGTATGCCGGTGATTTCCGACCACGACGATGAGATTCGCGAGCGCAGCCAGAGCTACGGTGTACATAAACGCCCGGAAGACTATCTGGATAGCTTCAATGCGTTTATCAGCGAGCAGATCAACCAGTCCGCCGCCCTGGCCGTGGTGGTTAACCAACCCCGCGACCTTACCCGAGCGCAGTTGAAAGAGGTTAAAGTGCTGCTGGATAACCACGGATACTCGGAAGCCAACCTGCAGAGCGCGGTGCGCAACCACACCAATCAGGATATCGCCGCCAGCATCATCGGCCACATTCGCCGCGCCGCCCTCGGCGAGCCGTTAAAGCCGTTTGAGCAGCGCGTCGCCGATGCCATGGATCGCCTCTACACCCAGCACGACTGGACGCCCAACCAACGCAAGTGGCTGGGAAAACTGGCCAAACAGCTCACCAAAGAAGTGATTCTCGACCGAGAGACCGTCAACCAGCTCCCCGCCTTCCAAGGCGGCGCAAAGCAGCTGGATAAAGTGCTCGGGGAGCAGTTGGATAACGTATTGGAAGAGCTCAATGAGGCAATATGGCCAGAAACCGGCTAATTCCACCTTGAAAACACACCATAAAGAGCGCAAAATCAACAAAATATTGTTAAATATTGAAGAATATGATCAAAAACCTGAGCTTCAAAAATTTCTACAGCTTCGCGGATGATACCGTCATCGACTTTGCCTTGGGCAAAAAGCCCACGCCCTCAGGCTACGATATCGATATCAATGGCGAACGCTACAACAAAGCTATTGCGGTAGTAGGCGCAAACGGCTCAGGTAAAACACAGTTTCTAAAGCCGTTGGCTTTTTTACGCTGGTTTATCGCTAACTCCTTTCTGGGCGGCGACCCCGAGAGGGATATCCCCTTTGCAGCACATCTTCTCCATACCGATACCCCTAGTCGTTTTGAGCTTGAGTTCATGTTGGCAGGTACCGACTACCGCTACCTCCTCGAACTCACTCCTCAAGAAGTGCTCTTTGAGGCGCTCTATGAGAAGACCAGCACTCAGTTCAGCTATCTTTTCAAACGGGAGAAGGGTGAGCAAGGCTATCGTTTCAAACACAAAGGCTTCCCCTTTCCGAAAGCTCAGGCTGAAAAGCTGCGGGGTAACGCCTCATTGATTAGCGCCGCGTATAGCTACGACATTGAGGCGGCAAAACCCTTTATCGACTTCTTTACTCGTATTGAAACCAATGTGGTAAGCACTGGACGCCAACATTTTCAGCACGGCGATCTTCTGAGCGCTGCAGAAAAGTTTCATAAGGCACCTGATTTGCTCAATCGTATGTCAATTGCCATGTGTGAATTTGATCTTGGATTAAACAGTGTTGATATACGAGAACTCACAGCCCGCGACGATACTGGCCAAGAGAAAGAGATCTTCCTTCCCTTTGGCACGCACACCGCAGAAGACGGCCGCTCCTTCGAACTCTCGTTCTTTGAGGAATCAAGCGGCACTCAGTCCGCTTTTGTGCTGCTCGAACCTATTTTGAATACCCTGCAAAACGGCGGTGTGGCCGTGATTGACGAAATCGACAATGACCTGCATCCACACTTAGTGCCGCATCTGCTGGAGTGGTTTGAATTTGACCACACTAATCCACATCAGGCGCAGCTCATCTTTACCTGCCATACGCCGGAAGTACTGAACCTGCTGCAGAAACATCAAATCTATCTGGTTGAGAAGCACAACCAGCTGAGTGAGGCCTGGCGGCTGGACGATATGGCAGGACTACGCGCCGACGATAATCTTTATGCCAAATATATGGCTGGAGGCCTTGGCGCCACCCCGGAGTTGTGAATCAACATGGCAAGGAAACGCATCTCCCAACATCGCCAGCGCCAGGCTAGCAAAACTACCCTCCTGATCGTCGGTGAAGGTGCCGACGATCAGGCCTTTATCAAACATATGCACCAGCAGCTTCGGCAAAGACAGAGCGGCATCAAACCAAAGATTGAAAAACAGTCGGGTGGCTCACCGGGCAATATCATCGATAACGCAACGCGAAAGTACGTCCACCAAGATTTTGATCAGCGCTTTATCGTGTTGGATGCCGATGTACCACTGTCACAGCAGGAGCGTGATAAAGCACGCAAAAATGGCTACTGCCTTATTCTCTGGGCACCTACTTGTCTTGAAGGCGCTTTATTAGAGGTTCTCGGAGAACGCGTGGGTGCCCATGAAACCGCTCAGCAGCTCAAAAATCGTTTACATCCTCGATTAAACGGCAATCACACTCAACCGGAAGCCTACTCAGAGCTGTTCCCCGGAGCAGTATTACAAATATCAGGCAACGACTCCGTCAATACAGTCCGCAGCGCCCTAGCCGGACAACTCATTTAATACCCCCGCTCATCATTAAAGCGGGTTAAAAGGCTTTTCCATGACCCATAACGACATCGTTCAAAAACTCTGGAATCTGTGTGACGTACTGCGCGATGAAGGCATCAACTACTCCGACTACGTCACCGAGCTGGTGCTGCTGCTGTTTATCAAGATGGTGCATGAGAACACCGAAGCAGGCACCCTGAAAAAGCACCCGCTGCCGGAAGGTTGCCGCTGGACGGATCTTAACAATAAATCCGGCATTAACCTGTTGGACGACTACAAGCGCATTCTGCTCAGCCTCTCCAGCGGACGCGATGGTACTGGCCGCTTGATTCATACCGACTCGCTAATCAGCGCCGTGTACGCCGACGCGCAAACCAACCTGCGGGAGCCTCGCCACTTAGAGCAGATGATCAAAACCCTGGATCAAATCGACTGGTTTAGCGCGCAACAAGATGGCCTGGGCGATTTATACGAGGGCCTGCTGGAGAAGAACGCCAACGAAACCAAATCCGGCGCGGGCCAGTACTTCACGCCCCGAGCGCTGATCAACAGCATGGTACGCTGCCTAAAGCCCCAGCCCGGCGAACTCATTCAAGACCCGGCGGCGGGTACGGCGGGCTTTTTAACCGCCGCCGACCAGTACATCAAAGAGCACACCGACGACCTAGCTGACCTGGACGCCCAACAGCAGCTTTATCAGCAAAACAAAGCCTTTGTCGGCATTGAACTGGTGCCCGGCACCCGCCGCTTGGCGTTAATGAACTGCCTGCTACACGGGATGGAAGGCGACGACGACGGCGTGGTACATCTAGGCAACGCCCTGGGCCAAGCGGGCGCAAGCCTCGCCAAAGCCGATGTCATACTGGCCAACCCGCCCTTTGGCACCAGCAAAGGCGGTGACGCCAGCATTACCCGCGACGACCTGACATTTAAAACCAGCAACAAGCAGCTGGCGTTTCTTCAGCATATTTACCGCAACCTAAAACCCGGCGGTCGTGCTGCCGTTGTATTGCCGGATAACGTGCTGTTTGAAGCGGGCGTGGGCACCGATGTGCGCCGCGATCTGATGGATAAGTGCAACCTGCACACTATTTTGCGCCTGCCTACCGGCATTTTTTATGCCCAGGGCGTGAAAACCAACGTGCTGTTCTTTACCAAGGGCAGCACCACGGATAAGTATCAGGAAGAAGGCTGCACCGAGAACGTCTGGGTCTACGACCTGCGCACCAATATGCCCAGCTTCGGCAAGCGCACGCCTTTTGGCGAACAGCACTTAAAGCCGTTCGAAGCGGTTTACGGCAGTGAGCCCAATGCCCAGAGCCCGCGTCAGGAAGGCGAGTGGTCGTTCAACGCCGAAGAAATCGCGGTGGATCGTGAGGCCACTGAGGAAAACCAGAACGTTGATGATGACCGCCTCGCTAAATCCCGCTGGCGCTGCTTCTCCCGCGAGTGGATTTGCGATACCAAGGGCGACTCGCTGGATATCAGTTGGCTCAAAGATAAAGACAGCATCGACGCCGCCGACCTACCCGCGCCTGAAATGCTGGCCGGTGAAGCGATGAGTGAACTGACATCAGCGCTTGGTGAGCTTGATAACTTAATGCTGGCATTGAGAGGAACCTAATAATGTCAAAGTTAGCTTCACTCACAACAGAAAAAATAATGCATTTAAAAAGCTCATTTAGTTTTCCTAATGATTGGTGGGTTACGTATGCACAACTCGCATTTAATGAGGTTAGAGATGGCACGCATGACTCACCTAAGCAGTCAGAAAAGGGAGTTCCTTTAATAACATCAAAAAACTTGGTTAATGGTTCTATTGATTTTAAAAACACTAAAACCATTTCTTTTGAAGATCACTTAGAAATCTCTAAACGCTCAGGGGTTAGCACTGGAGATTTACTTTTCTCAATGATAGGTACTATCGGAAATGTTGCATCAGTTCCAGAGAATACAAATTTTAGTGTAAAAAATGTTGGTTTATTTAGAAAAAATGACTCCCTTTTAAACAGGAGGTTTTCTTTTCATTGGTTAAATTCACAGCCATATCAAAACTATCTTGAAGAACACAAGAGAGGAGGCAATCAAAAATTTGTTTCTCTTGGAATTTTACGTGAGTCGCCTGTTCCAATTGCTCCCCTCGCCGAACAAAAAGTCATCGCCGAAAAACTCGACACCCTGCTGGCGCAGGTTGAAAACACTAAAGCCCGCCTTGAGCGCATTCCGCAAATCCTCAAACGCTTTCGTCAATCCGTGCTGACAGCCGCGGTGAGTGGGCGGTTGACGGAGGAGTGGCGATCAGGAGATAACCCTGAACAGGACTTCAAAAAAGTCGCAGATGCAGGAGTAGCAGTTAAGACTGGGCCTTTTGGCAGTGCTCTCCACAAGTCAGATTACGTGCATGGGGGAATACCAGTCATCAATCCTATGCATATATCGGAAGGAATAATTACACCTTCCGATTCTATGACAATCTCACAGCAGAAGTACTATAGCCTCGAAGCCTGGCACCTTCGCAAAGGCGATATCATTGTTGGCCGAAGGGGTGAAATGGGTCGAGCAGCCGTTGTAGACAGCGATGAAGCTCAACTGTGCGGAACAAGCTCCATGCTTCTACGGGCTGGAAACAATGCATTGCCTAAATATCTTGAGATCATACTCAGGTCACCAACTGCTGTTAGTTACTTCAATTCAGCATCAGTTGGCTCAACTATGGTGAACCTCAATCAGAAAGTTATTAAAAACCTTGAGGTTTATTTCCCACCGTTAGACGAACAAACCGAAATCGTCCGCAGCGTAGACCAACTTTTCGCCCACGCCGACCGTATCGAGCAGCAGGTCAATCAGGCCCTGGCGCGAGTAAATAACCTCACCCAATCCATCCTCGCAAAAGCCTTCCGCGGTGAGCTGACCGAGCAGTGGCGCAAGGATAACTCCGAGCTGATTAGCGGCGAGAACAGCGCTGAGGCGCTACTGGAGAGGATCAAGGCAGAACGGGCGGCGAAATCGCCAGCAAAACGCCGCAAACGTAGTGCATAAGCGCCTGAACCCATTAGCAATTAGACGTAACAACGGCTAGGCAAGAAAGTACAACATGAACGAATAAGCAGCGGGCACATCAAATTGATTGGAAAAAGTTACCATTATGGTAAACAATACAACCAACGTTAGCGCCTATTCAGGGCAACCGCCTAGCGAAGCCGGTAACAAACGAATTCACATTGAAGGCGGGCCGCTATACGCCGTAACCGACGTACTATCGCTGCTGGATGCAGGAGACGAACAGACGGTGCTATGGACACGCAAGTGTGTAGCAAATGTTCAACAACTTGCTTACGACATATCAGACGTCCGTGCGTTGCTAAAACAAGCGCTGACCGGTGGTCAGTATTTAAAATCTGAATGGTGTGTGCAGAAGCCAACAGGCCCATGGGCTGCATGCGATAGCTACCGCTTGCAGAGAACCGAGTGGATAGAGCGTGCACACAAAGAAATGCACATAGAATATTACGTAAAATATGCGATTGGCAAAACGGGCAAGCTACTGCTACTGGTTTCTTGCCATATATCGTAACGAGGAGTGTCATGGCTAATCACATTTGTCCGATCTGCGAATCTGGGCAGCTTCATACCCGTAGCGAATGGATGGACGTTGAGCACATGGGCCAACATGGCCGCATTGAAAGCCACTTTTTGGCTTGTGATAGCTGTGGTAGTGAGCAGGCAGGAACAAAGGAAGCACGTGAGAATAAGCGCGCAATGACTGCTTTTAAGAAACAAGCGCAGGGGTTGCTCACTGGCGCAGAAGTGCTCGCATTACGTAAACGTTGGAAATTAAGCCAGCAAGACGCTGCCCGCATCTTTGGTGGTGGCCCTGTGGCGTTCTCTAAGTACGAATCAGATGATGTCATGCAGTCTGATGCAATGGATAAGCTGTTACGCGTCGCCGATCAGGTGCCAGCCGCGCTGGAGAAGCTGAAAGCCGATGCGGGAGTAACAACCAGAGAAACTCGCCTTTGGAAAACGACTTCTATCGTCGGGTTACGCTCATTCTCACCCAAGGTAAATACTAAAGTAATCCAGTCTCATGAGATCGAGCGTGAGGCCTGTTATGGCTAAAGCTAAAGTAAGTAAAAAGTTACAACAAGCGATTGATAGCTTGGTCATCCACGATGTTTATCTCAAATCCACACAAGCTGAGTGCGAAGACAGTTTTGATCCCAAGTCAGCCGATAGTTTAGAAGTGCTGTCGGTGCAGCAAATGCACATTGTGCGTAAAAGTGAAGTGATACAAGTGGATGGCGACGACCAACTGGTACGCATCTACATTCGCCTTGGGGCTCGCTGGGTTTCACAACAAGAAGAGGGTGATGAGCCTAATATACAAGCGCTGATAGAAGGGGAGTTTATAGCAGAGTACCTAGTCACCGACCCATTAGAGCAAGAAGCAATAGACGAGTACGCGCTTAAAAATGCCAGTTATCACGTTTGGCCCTACTGGCGCGAATTCTTAAGTTCACAATGCGAACGCTTGCGCTTACCGCGGGTCGTTTTACCTACCGTTCAGTTTAGCAAGCAACCCGATCCTATAGCAGATTGACCGGCCCATCACATACTGGGCGCTATGTCCGGTGCTGCTAGACTTATTTGATCTACGCAGATAGTTACTAGGAAAGCCCTGTATGGCCAAGGCAAATATCAACACCCAGATGCTGACCTGGGCGCGCGAGCGCTCCGGCATCCCGGTGCCTGAATTTGCACATAAGTGCGGAGTAAGTGAAGAAAAACTGCTGGCTTGGGAAGCGGGTGAACAGCCCCTTACTTTCCGCCAGGCGATGCAGTTTGCCGAAAAGGCCTATGTTCCTTTTGGCTACCTGTTTCTTACGGAGCCACCTGAAGAGGGGTTGCCCATTCCCGATCTTCGAACGCTGGAAGGCCAAGGCGTCACACGGCCAAGCGCTGAGCTTCTTGATCTGATCAAGCTAATGCTTCAGCGCCAGGAGTGGTACCGGGACTATTTAAAGCAGCACTTTGCTAAGCCCAACCTACATGTTGGCCGCTTTTCTGCTAATCACTCTTTCGATGAAATCGTCGCCGACATGCGCTCTCAGTTAGGCGTTGGGGATCACCCAAAGCGTGGCAAATGGGATGACTATTACCGCGATTTAACCCAGCGAATCGAAGCACTGGGCATCCTGGTTATGCACCAAGGCGATATGGGCCACTACACACGCCCTTTGCGTGTTGAAGAATTTCGCGGGTTTGCCATTGTTGATGACTACGCACCTATCATTTTCGTCAATCATGGCGATGCGCTAGGCGCGCGTTTATTCACATTGATTCATGAACTCTGCCATATCTGGATTGGGCAATCTGGCATTTCCGACGGAAATGCTAATACACACCGTCAGCAGGAAGTGCTTTGTAATGCCGTTGCGGCAGAGTTTTTAGTGCCAGAACGCGAGTTCAGCTCTCTTTGGCAACACGATTTCGCGCACTGGCAAGATAACTTACCCCCGCTGGAAGCTCATTTTCACGTCAGTACCTGGGCATTGGCCCGCCGTGCGCTGACGCTCAATTTTATCTCCCAAGGGCAATACAGTCGCTATATTGCTGACCAGCAGGCTAAGTATGAGGCTAATCAAGGTAGTGGTGGGCCAACCTACTACAAGGCCAAAAAAGCCCAAATCAGCCAACGCTTTTCCAAAGCGGTCGTTAGTGAAGCGCTGAGTGGTCAGTTGATGCTACGCGAAGCGAGCAACCTGCTAGGCGGGGTCAAACCGAATAAGATGGAGCGCTTCGCTAAGGAGCTGGGAATTTGAGATATTTACTGGACGCAAATACCTATATAGAAGCGAAAAACCAGTATTACGGCATGGATATTTGCCCCGCTTACTGGGACTGGCTGGATAAGCAGTTTGCGCTAGGTACCATTGCCAGTGTAGATATGATTGGCCGCGAGCTAAAAGAAGGCAAGGATGAGCTCGCCGCTTGGGCCCGCAAACGGCCAGACCACTTCATCAACAACGACGACGAGCGAACACAATCACTGTTCGCTGACATCGTGCAGTTCGTTATGGAAGGGGACTACAACCCTGGCAATCGCGACAACTTTCTGGCAAAAGCCGACCCGTGGATTATTGCCAAAGCTAAAGCCATCGGCGCCAGCGTGGTCACCCATGAAACTGTCGCGCCCGTTAATACGCGAAAAGTTAAAGTACCTAATATCTGCCAGCAATTCGAAGTACCCTGCCTCAACACCTTCCGGTTTCTGCGGGAGTTAGAAGCTCGGTTTGTTCTCGGTCAATAAATAAGCCAAACGCTAAACCGTTTCACTCAATATTCTGAATCTGCTCGCGCATTTGCTCAATCAGCACCTTAAGCTCCACCGCGCAGCGGGTGGTCTCAGCGACCACCGATTTTGACGAAAGCGTGTTGGCTTCACGATTGAGTTCCTGCATCAAAAAATCCAGCCGGCGGCCTTTGGGGCCTTTTTGGGCGAGCTGGTGGCTGACTTCTTCGATATGCGCTGTTAAGCGGTCGAGCTCTTCGTCGACGTCGGCTTTTTGCGCCACCAGTACCAACTCGGCTTCCAGGCGCTGGGGGTCAAGCTCGGTTCTCGCGACATCGAGACGTTCCAGCCACTGAGCGCGCTGACGCTGCAAAATTTGCGGCATTAACGCGCGCACGGCGACGACTTGTTCTTCCACGGCGGTAAGGCGAGCCGTAATCATCTCGGCGAGCTTGTGGCCTTCGCGAGCGCGGGCATCGATAAGTTCATTCAGCGCCTGGTCAAACAGCACTTTGGCAGCGGCTTTCACCGCATCCGCATCAAGAGGCTGGGCTTGCAGCACGCCGGGCTGATTTAAAAGTTCAAGCGTGGTGGGCACCGCGGCATTGGGCACTTGATGGTGAACCACACTCAGCGCCTCGGCGATTTCCGCCAGTCGCTGAGTATTGACGGCGGGTGCTTGGCTTTCCTCTGCGGGCTCAAAACGCACGCTGCACTCCACTTTGCCCCGTGCTAGGCGCTCGCGCAGCGCTTCGCGTAACACCGGTTCTAAGTCGCGCAAGGTATCCGGCAGGCGAAAGTGAGGCTCAAGGTAGCGCTGATTCACCGAACGAATTTCCACCTGCAGCGTGCCCCACGGGTAGGCGTGCTCGGTGCGGGCGAAGGCGGTCATGCTGTTTACGCGGCGTGCGGTAACCATGCGGGCTCCTCTCGTGAGTCATCGGATTGATGAGATTGCAATCAGTCTACCCGATATCGCAAAAGCCGGGGGCTCAGACGTGTACAATGAGCGCCTATCCCCCAATGTTGAACAAGAGAGGTACTATGCGTCCTGAGGTAATTCGCCCTAGCGGCCGTGAGGCCCACACGCCGCGCGAAGTCCGCTTAACCCGTGGCTATACCCGCCATGCTGAAGGGTCGGTACTGGTCGAGTTTGGCGATACCAAAGTGCTGTGTAACGCCAGCGTTGAGGCCGGAGTGCCGCGCTGGCTGCGGGGCAAAAACCAAGGCTGGGTCACCGCCGAATACGGCATGCTGCCACGCGCGACGCATACCCGCGGTGGACGCGAAGCCACGCGCGGCAAGCAGGGCGGGCGTACGCTGGAAATTCAGCGCTTGATTGGTCGTAGCCTGCGTGCGGCGGTGAATTTGAAAAAGCTCGGTGAGTTCACTATCACCGTGGACTGCGATGTCATTCAGGCCGACGGCGGTACGCGCACGGCAGCAATTACCGGCGGCTGTGTGGCACTGGTTGATGCCATTCGCTACCTGCAACGCGAGAAGAAAATCAAAGGCGACCCGCTAAAACAGCTGGTGAACTCGATCTCGGTGGGTATTTACAAAGGCGTGCCGGTGGTGGATCTGGACTACCCGGAAGATAGCCAAGCCGATACCGATATGAACGTGGTCATGACCGAAAGTGGCGAGCTAATCGAAGTACAAGGCACCGCCGAGGCGGGCACGTTTAACCGCACTGAACTAAACGCCATGCTGGATTTAGCCGAGCAGACGGGCAACGCGTTAACCCAGCACCAGCGTGACGCCTTGGAAATTCGCAGTTAAGCGCTTTCGCCATTAAGTGCTTACCGTTTCACCGCTGCTGTTAACGAAAACGCCACAGGCCAGCATTTGCACTGGCCTGTGGGTATCAGCGACGTGGGAAAATGGCACTGAGCGCCGCTATAAGTCGAGGTCGTATTCCACAATTAGCGGCGCGAACTCGGAGAAAGTCGCGTCGTAATCAATCCACGCATCCACGACGTGGCGGCGGAAGTTAGGCCCGACAAGCTGGTAATCAATGCGCCAGCCTTCTTGACGCTCACGTGGCACTTCTTGGTCACGCTTCGGCCACCAGGTGTACTCCCCCGCGTCGCGATTGATCTCGCGGAAGGTGTCAATAAAACCGATGGGGCCCAGCACTTGGTCCATCCACGCGCGCTCTTCCGGGCGAAAGCCAGAGGTCAGCTGATTATCGGACCAGTTGGCCAAATCGAGGGTTTTATGGGCGACATGCCAGGTACCACAGATAATATACTCGCGGCGCTTGCGCGCCATCTTGCTTAAATACTCTTGGTACTGATCCATGAAGGTCTGCTTCGCCTTCTGGTCGCTGCCGTCGGGCATCAAAAACGAGGCGATGCTGAAACGGTCGTAATCGGCTTGCAGAAAGCGCCCTTCATGGTCGCACTGCGGAAAGCCCAAACCGTACATAATCGCCTTGGGGATCTTACGGCAGTAGAGCCCAACGCCGGAAAAACCATCTTCTTCGGCATCCAGAAAATAGCCTTCATAGCCTTCCGGGTAGAGAATATGGTCGCCCAATTCAAAACTTTTTGCCTTAATGTTCTGCACGCAGACCACGTCGGCGTCCTGCTGAGCCAGCCAGTCCAGGAAGCCACGATCGACGGCGTCACGAATACCATTGACATTGATGCTGGCAATTTTCATAAATCGTCCCTTTTGCGTCGCTGCTGTATGATACCCGACGTTTCGACGTTTGGGTAAACCCCCCACGAAAAATCGCGAGGATCACTGTGACTGCGCCTTTACAACCTTATCAACGTGAGTTCATCGCCTTCGCTATCGAACAGGGCGTACTGAAATTCGGCGAATTCACGCTTAAATCCGGCCGTGTGAGCCCTTATTTTTTTAACGCCGGGCTGTTTCAAACCGGCCGCGCGCTTGCCAAGCTCGGCCGCTTTTACGCCCAAGCGATTGTCGATAGCGGGCTTAATGCCGATGTGCTGTTCGGCCCGGCGTACAAAGGCATTCCACTGGCTGCCGTTACTGCGGCCGCACTGGCCGATCACCACGACCGCGATATGCCCTACGCGTTTAACCGCAAAGAAGCCAAGACCCATGGCGAAGGCGGCAACATCGTCGGCGCCCCCCTTGCCGGCGATATTCTGATCATTGACGATGTCATCACCGCGGGCACCGCCATCCGCGAGGTGATGGCACTGATCGAACAAAGCGGCGCCCGCGCAGGCGGGGTGATTATCGCGCTCGATCGCCAAGAACGTGGCCAAGGCGAGCAGAGCGCGATCCAAGAAGTGGAAGCCACCTACGCCATGCCCGTGGTCAGTATTGTGACACTGGCACAGGTGCTCGCCTATTTAGAAGCGCACGCCGGCCCTGATATGCAACCGCACGCCGAGGCGATCCGCGCTTACCGCGCGCGTTACGGGGTCGAATAATCGCGGCTATATACCCGCGGCGCCGGCAAAGCCCTGCTGGCGCCAGGCTTCATAGCTCACCAGCGCCACCGCGTTGGATAGGTTTAGACTACGGTTATTGGGTTGCATGGGGATTAACAGTTTCTGCTCGGGGGCGATAAAATCGTGCGCCTCGGCACAGAGCCCACCGGTTTCCGAGCCAAACAACAGCACATCGCCCGGCGCAAAGGCCGCCTCGCTGTAAGGGCGTGTCCCTCGGGTGGTCAGCGCCCAAATGACACGGCCCTGCATCGCGGCGCAAAACGCCGAAAAATCCGCGTGGCGGGTGATATTGGCCAGATCGCGGTAATCTAAGCCCGCGCGGCGCAATTTTTTTTCTTCCAGGTCAAAACCCAGCGGTTCAATCAAATGCAGCCGACAGCCGTTATTGGCTACCAAACGCATAATATTGCCGGTATTGGGCGCCATTTTGGGCTCGAACAACGCAATTTCAAACATCGGTCTGCCTTCCACACGTAAAGGACGCATTCTGCCATGAACCCGAGCATCGCCCAACGTCTTAACGGCTTAAACCCGCGTCAGCAGCAAGCCGTGCGCTACATCGACGGCCCCTGCCTGGTGCTCGCCGGCGCGGGCTCGGGCAAGACCAGCGTGATCACCACCAAGATCGCCTATCTGGTGCAGGAGTGCGGGATGAGCGCGCGCAAAATCGCCGCGGTGACTTTCACCAATAAGGCCGCCCGGGAGATGAAAGAGCGCGTGGGGCAAATGCTAAAGGGCAAAGAAGGCCACGGGCTTACCGTCTCAACCTTCCACACCCTGGGGCTCAATATCATTCGCGGCGAACTGAAAGCCCTGGGCTACAAGCCCGGTTTTTCGCTGTTCGACCCAGAGGATGCCAAGGCACTGCTGCGCGATTTGATGAACAAAGATGCCCAGGTCGACGCCGAGCAGATCAACGCCGTTCAGGGCCAAATTTCGCAGTGGAAAAACGACTTAGTCCTGCCGGGTGACGCCCTCTCGTTTGCCGCTGATGATAACGAGCAGTTTGCCGCGCGGGTGTATGAAGCCTACGTGCGCCATTTGAAAGCCTACAACGCGGTGGATTTTGACGACCTAATTCTGCTGCCGGTGGTATTGCTGCAACGCGACCCTGAGGCGTTGGCCCGCTGGCAACGCAAAATCCACTACATGCTGGTGGATGAATACCAAGACACCAACGTTTCTCAATACCTGCTGGTGAAGCTATTAATGGCCGAGCGAGCAACCTTTACCGTGGTGGGCGACGACGACCAATCGATTTACGCCTGGCGCGGCGCAAGGCCGGAAAACCTGATTACCCTGGGCGATGATTTCCCGCGTTTGAAAGTGATCAAGCTTGAGCAGAACTACCGCTCCACCGGTACGATTTTGCGCTCGGCCAATACGTTGATCGCCAATAACCCTCACGTTTATGAGAAAACCTTGTGGTCGGAAATGGGCGATGGCGCGCCAATTCGTGTCATCGTCAACCGTCACGAAGAAGCCGAGGCCGAACGGGTCGCCAGCGAAATATTTACCCGGCGGATCAAGGAGCGTGCTGAATGGCGCGATTTTGCTGTGCTTTACCGCGGCAATTTTCAGGCGCGGCTTTTAGAGCTCAAGCTGCAACACTACCAAATTCCCTACAAACTCTCGGGCGGTAAGTCGTTTTTCTCCCGCAACGAGGTCAAAGACGCCATGGCCTACCTGCGCCTTTTGATTAATCCCGCCGACGACAATGCTTTTTTGCGCATTGTGAATGTGCCGCGCCGGGAAATCGGCCCTGGAACGGTAGAGAAACTCGCCAACTACGCCACCGAGCGTTCCATTTCGCTGTTTGCCGCCTGTCATGAATTGGGACTTGAGCAACAACTGCCGACCCGCGCGGTTGAGCGCCTTGGACGTTTTACCCACTTTATCGACGGCGTGCGCAAGCGCATGGATCAAGACGACGCCATCGCCGCCATTCGCGAGATGCTGCGCGAGATGGATTACGAGGCATGGCTTTACCAAAACGCCAGCGCGCCAACGATCGCCGAGCGGCGCATGGCCAACGTGTGGATATTGATCGATCAGCTGGAGAAGTCACTGAACCGCGACCCGGAAGACGACACGGCCTCCAACGCCACCGAAACCGACGGCGTTGAAGCGGCCATTTCGCGCCTCGTGCTGCGCGATATTCTCGAACAGCAGGCCGAAGAGGACGATTCCGACCGCGTGCAGCTTCTCACCATGCACGCCTCCAAAGGGTTGGAGTTTCCCCACGTGTATTTGATGGGGCTGGAAGAGGACTTATTGCCCCACCGCAACGCCGTCGAAATGGGAACGGTTGAGGAGGAGCGTCGCCTCGCTTACGTCGGCATTACCCGCGCCAGGCGCACGCTGACGCTAACGCTTGCCCGCCAACGCAAAGCCTACGGCGAGCTAATAGACTGTACGCCCAGCCGCTTTCTCGACGAGCTGCCCGCTGACGACTTGGAGTGGGAAGGCCGCGCCGATAAAGAAACCCCTGAGAAAAAGCAGGCCCGCGGCCAGGATGCCATTGCCGGATTGCGCTCTCTACTTGGCTGAAGGCTTTTACTTAATTTAAGGCTCTTTGCGCGTCTAAAAGGAGGCTTGGGTATTGAGCGTATAGCAAAAAAATATCCACAGGCAGTTTTTTCACCCGCCTGTGGATAGATCAGTTCTGCTTGCTAGATTGCTTACTGAGCTTCCGCGACCATGTGGTCGACCGCCGCTTGAATCTCTTCGTCCGAGCCGCCGCTACCACCACGCGGCGGCATAGCGCCCTTACCATTGTAGACACTCTGATAAAGCGCATCGTTACCCTGCTCGATACGCGGCGCCCACGCTTCCGCATCGCCATATACCGGCGCGCCAGCCACGCCATTTGCATGACAGGCGACACAGCCAAGGCTGCTGTAAAGCGCTTCACCATCCAGACCGCTATCCGTGCTGGCAGTCGCGGCCTCTGATTCCTGAGTACCTGCTGCCGCTTCTTCAGAAGCAACGGCCATGTCGTCTTGTGTACTTGCTGCTTCGTCTTCGTCTGTGGCAGCGGTTTCTTCAGAGGCGGCTTCATCGTTACCCGCCGAACTGCCTACGTCAGATACATCCATGACAGGCTCAACCATATACTTGGTCGCTACTTCCATTTCTTCATCAGACAGATTGGGGTTACCGCCACGGGCTGGCATCGCACCAATACCGTTGATCGAGTGATCCAGCAGTGTTGCAAAGCCTTGTTCGGTTCGCGCTGCCCAGGCGTCTTCATCACCCCTGATAGGAGCACCCGCTGCACCAGTATCGTGACAGGCAGAACACACGTTATTGTAAATCCCCTCACCATCAATATCGCCATCGCCACTATCGTTGCTGGCAGCAGCAGGCGCCGAGGCAGTGCCACAATCCTGTCCCTGCAAGCACACTTGCCCGACGGGCGCTAAGCGCTCGGCCATTGCATTACGCACCGCGTCTTCTTGGGCGAAAGCACCTGAAGTGCCTGCCATGACGCCAAAGGCCGCCAGCCCGCTCATGATCAGCTTAAATTTCACTCTCACCACCTCTTGGGTTTTACATCGAAGTTATTGTCGCTTCCGCGCGCAGCGGTGCCAACATCGGCTAGGCGCTACCGGGACGCAAAACGTACTTGTCACTTGTGAACCTAGTATACCGACATCGCAAACCGCAGGAAAATGCAACGTATGGCGCTGTGGGATTAGAATAAAGTTTGATATAAAAATGGCTTAAAACGATCAAAATATGATCAAATTCAGCATAAAGTTTGATAATTTTTTATCTGGTTTCGGCTCATAGGTCCTCTTAAGCTGACAATAAAGTTTGTTATTTTCTTATGGAAAGCGCTAGACCTAGCTTGTAGCTTCCTCGCTATCCTCGGATATAGTGTGAGATCGCCTTCCAAGAACGGGATCAATATCGATACACTTTGCTGCTTCCTTGATTCGTGCCATGATTTTTTCTAGCCAGACTTTTTGATACTCCTCTGGCGTAAGAGATTGTCGCTTATTTTCTACTTTCTTCATACGCCGAGGGTGGTGACAATATTCGGCTACAACACTCAATTCGTGAATCTTATCTCGTGGCCAGCGCACCCCCTCATCAGAACACGATTGAAGTACTGAACTGAGGGATTCCGTCGCATCTTTTTTAAACCCTACTATTAATGTGCTGATCGAATGGTCGACTTTCATATTTTCTGTATCAATTTCAATGATAATAAACGAAATTTTTCTATAAGTTACAGTTGCAACGTGACACTGAACTATTTTTCCAATTTTTGTACGTGTCGCCGCAAGTCGACCAGTTTTTGGGCTAGGCATTTTATAGCAAATTATATTAGTAACATTAAACCCAGGATGCTTATCTAATTTTTGAATCACTTTCTCAAAAATACGAAACTTATCCGTTGGTTCCGCTTCAATTAAATTATTTGAGACCTCATCATCATCTTCTTCTGATTTATTTATGCCATGATCTAGCTCACGAGCTTCTCCCCTTTCATTAATATCTCCAACACTCGTTTTTTCAACTGACTGATCAGATTTAGTGTCAACTCTTGGTTTCACCTGTGACTCTTCACCATTATCTTTCATCTCAACTCTTGGGCTATTTCCAAAGGTAAAAGAAAGACTAGACTCCGATACCCGATCTATACGCTTTCCAAAAACTGGATCAACACTAAGATCCAGCAGAGAGTCATCATCTGTACGCTGGATTACAGAACTACTGCCATTTGAAGGTTCACTGACAAGAATATTCTTTGAGCGATGATGATCAATAATCACTCTTTCAGAATGGAAGAAATTAGGATTATATAAAACAGTGACTTCATTCATGACAAAAACTTTTACTCCAGCCCTATCAACGTAGTCACCACAGCCTCCAATTTTCCAATTCATCATGGGTGGGGGCTGAAAGCTAAACTCATGAGTTTCATTTTCAGACATCATCCACTCTTTTAAAATTGAATTAAAACTAATTCGCGCTTTCTGATCCAGAATCAGCCATGCAAAATGCTGAGATTCTGAGTCCGAATTTAGTCTAGAAAAAGGATAATCATTAAATCTATTGATTTTTATAATTTTTATATTTTCATCTGAAATAATTTGTGCCAAACCCGCCAAGCCATTTTGTCGAAAAGCAGCCTTTACTAAATGAATATTATGAAAGAAAAGTACCCTGGCAATTTCTAATTGGCGAATTTCAACGATTACGCCATCGTCAGATAAAAACCTCACCCGATACCCTTCATTTTTTAACAAGAAAACTTCTGGTTCACGGACTACTCTAAACCCATAATTAATACTATTATATTGTGAAAATCGCTTCTTGTTTTCATATCTACTACCGATAACCAACATAGTGAGAAGTTCAATAGGCAAATAACTTGGGAGGTGCCCCTCAAACTTAGCGTAGACGTAATTTCTTTCTTTAAAAAAGCCTAATTTACGAGAGTGGATACCATCAACTTTTTGTAGTGGGGCTCCAGAAGGCAACTTTTTCATCTGCCTGCCAGCCTCGGATATCCCGCTCCAGAATCTGTCGACCAACATCTCGACATGTCTGCGGTTTGAGTCCCACCATTCGTTCAAGCTCATAAACGGGTATTCGCCCTCGGCCATTTAAGATGCATTGTGAGAATATACATGCTAAGCGTCGAGCTTGAAACTCATCGACAGTTTCAGTATACCTTACAAAAAAAGCACGGCATAGAGGCAGCTTGTCAAGCTTTCTCTCTAAGCAACTGCGCGTTACCTGCTTGCAATACCAGCTGCGCGAGCGTCTCGGGCCCTCAAGGCCTAGCCAGACAGATCGTTCGATAGATAGCAGCTCTCTCACAATCGAACGATCTCGTTTCGCCCAGTCTATGCGAGCACGGTGCATCTTTTTTTTCTTAGCCGGCTTATGATGCTCCAACCATTCAGAATCAAAGCGATATAACCATGAGTATACGCTAGCTCCTTCTCGTTGCTTTCTGATATCACGCAAATAGGAGTATTGCTTTAGAAAATCAAGCCACTTGCTGCGATACTCATGACAACGATTCTCCGCTGCTGATGAAAAATAAACTACTTTTTGGTAGCTATTATTTGAAAGGCATGCTGCCTCATTCAGAACTTGGTTTAATCTTATCTTGTCAGGGCTCAGTGCAAGCCAGCAAGTAAAATGTTGCAAATATGAGAAGGAACGACGATGTTTTCTGAAAATATTTATCAGCCAATTATCATTACCTTTTAGTGTTAGCCCATTTTTCTCTAGCCACTCTTTTTTCCAAAAACCATCGACATATTTTGCAACTTCTTCATGGTTAATTCCCTTGCGATAAGTTAACCCTTTTCGTCGTGCTAAATTACGATAGAAACGGCTCCACTGTACTCTCGTCGGCGCTGTCTCTTTTCCCAAACCAAGCAGATCAGATACAAGAATAGAAAACTTAATGTTTTTTTCGTCGGCGGGTTCTAAAACTTCGGGAACTTTTAACTCTATTGCATGGGTTCCCACAAACTTATGCCGACTTGTTGATTGCGTTTTCACTTCGGTATCAATAAGCAGACAACCATGCACTGGGCAAGCTTCAACACCTGGACACTGGAAGAGCCGCTGCCAAAAACTATATCCATAATTTTCCCTTTGCGACTTCCAACAAAGCGGGCATATTTTATAATATGCAGGATAAACTAAGTTAGATGCATTAAAGCCAGTTCTTAAACTACTATTGTTTTTCCCGCTCTCACTAAGGTCTCTAATTAAACGTTTATATATAGAATTTTCTACAAAGGGCTTAAAGAGAGGAAGAATCGTATGTGCTTCCAATAATTCACGCTCTTGAACTGGCCAAAGATGCCCTATGCGGCAAAGAAGCTGGGTGGCGTGCCCCTGTAGAAAACAAGATGCCAATATTTTTTGAGAGCCAAATAACTGCGATAACGCCACTTTATCCTCTTCGATACCTTGTCTATAAATAAAGCGCGCTATCACACTACCGAGCAACTCATCTCTATGGGCTACTGGAAACTGCATCAGCATGATTATTCTCCTTAACTTCCAGCAGTTAAATATATAATTTTAGCTAACCTTTATTCTTATTCTTACCTTATATTAACGACAACAAGTACTGCCGGTAGTAATTAGAAAAACTAAGCGTTAAAAAATCACTATTGACAAGCAACTTACTTTTTTCAGGATATTTTTTATGCTCAATTGCCGAAGCTTCCTCCACTTCAGCACCTCCGCTGTTACTAATTAAAGCTGCTCCATGATCAGTTCGTGCTTTTTCTAGGTGTTCAGCTAACTTTTTCGTTTGTAAGGTCGCTTGGTCATCCGGAAGGTCGTCAGCTATACGCCTAGAAAACTTCCGTAAAACTGGCTCAGCGATGACGTAGAGCCACGCCATGTCATCCTCGATGCCTATTTTTCGAAGAATACGCCCCAGTACCTGTCGGTAATGGAGCTCAGTACGTATCCGACTAAGGTATAAACAAGTGCAAAGCCTGGGGATATCTGTTCCTTCACTGATCATGCTTACCGCGACAATCCAGCAAATATCGCTGTGGCGATATTGCTCGATCACATCATGGGCTCGCGGTGTTTTGCTCGTTACCACTACAAAGCTCTCGCCTTTTGCATGCAGAATTTCAGAAATTTGATGCGCATGCTCAATATCCGCCGCGACCACCAAGCCACCTGCATCTGGCACTACTCGCCTCACTTTACCCAGCTTATGAATCCCGATATCGAGCACGGCATTCAAAATATCATCATGCCTGAGAAGGTCTTCGTAGCTAACCGGTGACTCACCTAATAACTGAGCAACTCCAGAGAACAGACGTACTGAACTGCTGTTTTCTTGCTCTTCAACAAGTTGAATCATCGAATTATCGATTAGCGTGACTCGCGGGGCGCGGCATACCCCATCGCGGATTGCTGTACGTAGGTCATAACAATAATCACAAACCAGCCGCTCATCAGGATCACTATAGCGAGCCAATGCAACAGGAAGAGAATCAGAGCGCCAAGGTGTCCCGGATAAGCCTACTGTGTAAGTTGCCTGATCCTGGAGATACTGGAGAATTTTTTGTCCCCAGCTGTTGCTCAATAATGGGTCGTGTCCCGCGCAATGATGAATTTCATCGAAAATCAATAAGATGCGAAATTTATTGAAAATATCCCAAAAATCATTGCTTTGGTACGCCATGGATTGATACGTGTAAGCTGCACCAACCGCACCGATTGTATCCCCAAAGCGCTTCTGCAAAACATCCGTAAATGTACGCTGTATGCCAGCAACGACTTCTCTCGTCGGCGCAAAGCAGATGACGAAGTCAATCAGGCCTTTTTCAAGCAAACACTTTGCAATTTCAGCAGCCAGTCGGGTTTTTCCAGCTGCCGGTGTCGCCTGTACAAAAAAGTGCCTGCCGTTTTGGAAATGCGCCAAGGCCTGCACAATACATTCGGACTGCCATCGACGAAGTGGCTTCATTTTGCATCTGCCGAAAAGCGCTGTATTGCTTTTTCAAGTGCACTAACATGACCTAGTAAGCGTGAACTGCGGTCACATGCAGCCTTGTATTCGCCGCCAATACTCTCTCCAAGTTCTGGATAATCTTGAATAAGCTTCTGAAAAATTTCGGTTTCACCAAGAGTTTCCAAAAAATCGCGCTGCACCTCTTTCAGCATTTTCTCAAGCATCTCATGAGAGGCTTTCTCGCGCGTGTTGACAGTCTCCTTTTTCGCGCTTGGAGGACTCGCACTTTTGTTTAATGCCTTTCGTTTTGCTTGCTGCGTGGATAAACGTTGATGCCACACCTCGAAGGTTTCTCCTTCCAGGTTCAGTACTTCCCCCTTCAGACCTGACGCCACGTGAAAGAGCTGATCTCTTTTACGTCGCTCAGCGTCTTTTTCTACTAGTCCCGCATTCAGCAGCTTGACGAGGTGCTCATAAATAAAGCGACGCAAAGCCGCACGGCCATGGGCCTCTATGGCAA
This sequence comes from Vreelandella vilamensis, assembly GCF_031451755.1. NCBI lineage: Bacteria > Pseudomonadati > Pseudomonadota > Gammaproteobacteria > Oceanospirillales > Halomonadaceae > Vreelandella > Vreelandella vilamensis. The sequence continues at coordinate 55,207 of NZ_JARWAN010000016.1, forward strand.
ATTTCTGCGCGTAGGCATCTCTAAGACTACATACCGTGAACTGGGCGTTTTCAGGCTGCTGCAGCAATTCAAAAATGCGCCGATCAAGGGAAGGAGCATCGCTAATCATGACCGTCACCACCGAAAAAAATTAATAAGGATTATAATCCGTGGATAGATAGACCGCAACGAAAGATAGTCCTCCCCCAAAAGGAAAGGGCGAGGCAATATGGAAGAGCTAGCAAAGGTGCTGGGAAGAAGCATTAGGGAAAAACGAAAGGAGAGAGGGTTCTCACAGGATGGCTTTGCTCTAGTCGCAGGCATCGACCGTAGCTACATGGGGAGAATCGAGCGAGGAGAAGTCAATATTACGGTGGAGAAACTTTACAGGCTTGCTGCCGTGCTGAGTTGCGAGCCTGCTTCGCTGCTTCCAAGCGTTGATCACTTTATAGGCTGACTAAACAGCAACTTTAATATGGGAAGCAGAGCACAAACGCTATTATACCTTCGCCTTACCATCGATCACTGCTTGAAAGCCGCTGGCGGTCACCGGCTGCTTTGCGGCATCCACCACCTTGCCGCCAATACGTGAGAGCTCTTTCGCCAAGTTCACCAAGCGTACCAGCTGAAGCTTATTGGGAGTGGCGTTACTCGATTTTTTGAGCATTTTCACCGTCACACCCTTAACCGGAAAATGGCCGTTATCCTGATTAAACGAAGGCAGTGTGCCGGGTGGGTAAGCGTTGGCGATATAGATAGGGTTACGCGGTGAATCACCCGCGACGGTGAAGGATTTACTACTGCTCTCATACACTGCCCCTGCCGCTGAAATCACGATACTCAAGCGCTCGTTGCTGGCCATGGTCGGGTCATCGAACATCACAAACAGCCCCCACGCTCCCGCGTCTTCATCCACCAACACCGGGGTATCGTCTGTCGTCACTGTGTTAGCAGGGCTTACGGGTGAAGGGGCAGAGCGCTTACGGAAACGAAACTTCGCCCCCGACGAATCGCCGTTCATTAGTAGATATACCACCACCAAGCCGCAATTAAGACTGAACCAGATCGACAAAATCGCGATTGTCAGTATCAATGTTGTCGTATCCATCCCCGATTCCTTTCTCGTTATTATGGTGGGCACAACCAGCATGCCACCGGCACCGTGCCTTTATTGGGATACCTCAAGGCAAATTGATTATCAAGCTCCCTTGAACCTTCCGATCACCCTGAACCTGTCGAAGGGTCGCCAGCATCTAACATCACCCGCGTATGCTCACGCTGTTGCTTTATCGCATCATCGAGAATCGCCAGCAGCTTTTCATAATCCTCTGGCATTTCAGCCCCATACCTGTTGCTACGAAGCGTTCGATGGTGTGCTGCGTTTCATCAATCACGGTTTGCAGTTCATCGATGACGCGTTGTTGCTCATTATTGGTCATCGATTTTCCCCGTGGCCCCACACCACAAAGTGCGGGTTGAGCGTTTCACTTGGCGTGGCATAGGAAAGCGACTCGCCTTGCAGCGTTTCCACACGACCGCCGGCTTGCTCAACCACCGCTTGCGCGGCGCCGGTATCCCATAGGCAGGTAGGGCCTAGGCGTGGGTAAACGTCCGCCTTGCCTTCGGCGATCACGCAGAGTTTCAGCGAACTGCCCATGGGCAGCACCTCATGCTCGCCGAGTTTGTTGAGCCAATCCGCGAGATCCGGGCTTGGGTGCGAGCGGCTGCCCACGACCCGCCATGGTGTAGTGGCGTCAGGCCTTCCGGCCACTTGCAGCGTATGGCGTGTGCCATCTTTTTCTACCTTCACTGCCCCCAGGCCTTCGGCCGCGAGATAGGCGGTATCCAGTGCGGGCGCCACGACCACGCCGAGCACTGGCTTGCCCTGCTCAATCAAAGCGATATTAACGGTGAATTCATCGTTACGCTTGATGAACTCCTTCGTGCCATCCAGCGGGTCAACGAGCCAATAGCGGCCTTCGCCGTCTGGACCCTGGAAGGCATCAATATCTTCCTCGGAGAGCACCGGAATCCCCACCGGCAAGGCATTCAAGCCCTTGACGATGATCTCGTGCGCCGCCTTGTCCGCTTCGGTCAACGGGCTTTTGTCTTCCTTCTCTTCGACACTGAACTCACGGCGGTACACCGCCATGATCGCCTTGCCAGCTTCACGGGCAAGGTGCTCAACATCGTTCACCAGGTTTGCCATGTTCATTTTATTGCTACCTTTCGCCGTTACAAGATTGCTGCATCCGATCGCCTTGAACCTGTCGGTGGTCGGGTATCTGTGGTGGCTCGGTTCTATCCTTCGACAAGCTCAGGATGAACGGCATCTGAGAGTGACCTCTTCCCGTTCGGTCTGAGCTTGTCGAAGACCCTCCCTCGACAGGCTCGGGATGAGCGGAAATCAGTTGATCAGTCCACGCTCACGTAGCGCAACCATCACGGTCTCGGCGGCCTCTTCGGGGCTGCTGGTGGCGGTCTTGAGATGCACCTCCGGTGTTTCGGGCATTTCATAAGCCGAATCAATGCCGGTGAAGTTCTTTAGCTCACCACGGCGGGCTTTCTTATAAAGCCCCTTGGGGTCGCGTTCTTCGGCGACGTCCAACGGTGTATCAACAAAGACCTCGATGAACTCACCTTCGCCTACCAAATCGCGCGCCATTTGACGCTCGCTACGAAACGGCGAGATAAACGCCGAGAGCACAATCAAGCCCGCGTCCACCATCAACTTGGCGACTTCGCTCACCCGGCGGATATTCTCAACACGGTCGGCATCGGTAAAGCCGAGATCACGGTTTAACCCGTGGCGCACGTTATCGCCATCAAGCAGATAAGTGTGCTGCCCTTGGGCGAAGAGCTTTTGCTCCACCAGGTTAGCAATGGTCGATTTGCCGGCCCCGGAGAGTCCGGTAAACCACAGCACGACCGGCTTTTGCGTTTTCGCTTCGGCGCGAACCCGTTTGTCGATATCCACGTGCTGCATGTGAATATTCTGGCTGCGCCGTAGGGCAAAGTGCAGCATCCCCGCGCCCACGGTGTTATTGGTCATCCGGTCGATGAGAATAAAACCGCCGGTATCCTGGTTATCTTTGTAAGCGTCAAACGCCACGGCTTTGTTCACGCTCAGCGTGCAAATACCGATGGCGTTGAGATCGAGTTGCTTAGCGGCGGTATGCTCAAGTGTATTCACGTTCACCTGGTACTTAATATCGGTGACCGTGGCCGTCACCGTCTGGGTGCCGAGCTTCATCAAGTAAGGCCGCCCAGGCAACAGCGGCTGCTCATCCATCCACACCAGCGTGGTTTCAAACTGGTCCGCTGTCTGCGCCGGGTGCTCCACCCCGGAAATCACATCCCCGCGAGAGATATCAATTTCGTCTTCTAACAGTAGCGTGATCGACTGCCCGGCGACGGCCTCGTCCAAGTCGCCATCGAAGGTATAGATGCGCGCCACTTGGCTGGCTTTGCCTGACGGCTGCACGCGAATGGCGTCACCGGGTTTAACCGTGCCGCTGGACACCATGCCGGTAAAGCCGCGGAAATCGAGGTTAGGGCGATTGACCCACTGCACCGGCATGCGGAAAGGAGCGCGCTGCAAGCGGTCATCGTCGATCTCGACGGTTTCCAGGTACCCCATCAAGGTGGTGCCGTGGTACCACGGCATGTTCACGCCATGCTCGATGACGTTGTCACCCTTCAACGCCGACATGGGAATAAAAGTAATGTTCTCCAGGCCCAGTTGTTTGGCGAAAGCGCGGTACGCTTCCACAATCTCATCGAAGCGTGCTTTGGAGTAGTCGACCAAATCCATCTTGTTGATCGCGACTACTACATGGCGCAAGCCCATCAACGCCATCAAAAAGCTGTGACGGCATGTTTGGGTCAAAATGCCGTAGCGGGCATCAACCATCAAAATGGCGGCATCGGCGGTGGAGGCGCCGGTGACCATGTTGCGGGTGTACTGCTCGTGCCCCGGCGTGTCGGCGACGATGAACTTGCGTTTATCGGTGGAGAAGAACCGGTACGCCACGTCAATGGTGATGCCCTGCTCGCGCTCGGCGGCCAGGCCGTCCACCAGCAGGGCAAAATCCATCTCACCGCCCTGGGTGCCGTATTTCTTGGAGTCTGCTTCAATGGCGGCAAGCTGGTCTTCAAACAGCAGTTTGGACTCAAAAAGCAGCCGGCCAATCAGCGTGCTTTTACCGTCGTCCACGCTGCCACACGTGATAAAGCGCAAAAGCCCCTTATGCTCGTGGGCTTTGAGATACTGCTCGATATCGCCGGCGATAAGATCCGATGAATGCGCCATTAGAAATACCCCTCTTGCTTTTTCTTCTCCATGGAGGCGGCGCTGTCGTGGTCAATCACGCGCCCCTGGCGTTCGGATGTATGGGTTAGCAGCATTTCCTGGATGATCGCAGGCAGCGTATCGGCCTCGGACTCGATCGCCCCGGTCAGCGGGTAGCAGCCCAGCGTGCGGAAACGCACTTTGCGCATCATGGGCACTTCGCCTTGTTCCAGCGGCATGCGCGCGTCATCGACCATGATCAAGGCGCCGTCGCGCTCGACCACCGGACGCTCGGCGGCGTAGTAAAGCGGCACAATGGGGATGTTTTGCAGGTAGATATACTGCCAGATATCCAGCTCGGTCCAGTTAGAAATCGGAAACACCCGGATCGACTCACCTTTGTGCTTACGCGTATTAAAAAGCTTCCACAGCTCCGGACGCTGGTTCTTGGGGTCCCAGCGGTGCTGAGCGGTGCGAAACGAGAAGATCCGCTCCTTGGCGCGGGATTTTTCTTCATCACGGCGTGCGCCGCCGAAGGCGGCATCAAAGCCGTACTTGTCCAGCGCCATTTTCAGGCTCTCGGTCTTCATGATGTCGGTATGGATGGCCGCGCCATGGGTGAAGGGGTTGATGTCCTTTTCCACTCCCTCGGGGTTGATGTGTACCAAAAGATCCATGCCGATCTCTTCGGCCATCTTGTCGCGGAATTCGTACATGGCGCGAAACTTCCAGCGCGTATCCACGTGCAACAGCGGAAACGGGGGTGGTGACGGCGCAAACGCCTTGCGTGCCAAATGCAGCATCACGGCGGAGTCCTTGCCCACGGAGTAGAGCATCACCGGGTTGTCGGTCTCGGCGACCACTTCCCGCATGATCTGGATGCTTTCGGCTTCAAGCCGCTGTAGATGAGTCAATGTGTGCATGCGCTGCCCTTTTGCCTCGCCCGGCGACATTAGCGCCGCGTGCTATATCCATAAAATGATTTTGTTATAGTGCCACGAACACTACAGCGGCTCATACCCGCCGCTCATCCTGACGTTTGACAAAAGGCACACGCTGTATGGCTTGGTTAGCGCTCCTCTCTCTTTTTGGCCTACTGGCGATACTGCTTAGCGGGCGCGTTACCCCGGCAGTGGCGTTTACCAGCGTCGCCGTGCTTTATGCGCTAGCAGGCTGGGTGGAAACCCCACGGTTGCTAAACGCCTACACCAACCCCGCGCTTGTCACATTGCTTGTGCTGTTGATGGTTTCTCAGGCATTGGAGCGCTCCCCGTGGCTGACCACATTAGCGAAGCGCTTAATGCACGGCAGCGAACGCCACGCCACCGCAAAACTGGTGGGGGCCAGCGCATTGCTGTCGGCATTTTTTAATAACACCGCCGTTGTCGCTGGGTTGATGAGTGCAGTGGCTAAGCAGCCTCACTTTGCCCCGTCGCGTTTGCTATTGCCGCTTTCCTTCGCCACCGTACTGGGCGGCATCACAACGCTTGTGGGCACCTCCACCAACCTGGTGGTGAACTCCTTTGCCGTTGAGGCGGGTTTAGGGTTTTCGCTGTTTCAATTTAGTTGGGTGGGCGTGCCGGTGGCGCTGCTAAGCCTGGGCATGCTCATCTGGCGGGCACGCTGCCTGCCCCACCACGCAGCCCCTTTTGATGAGGCCGCGCTGCACTATTTTGCCGCCGCGCAGGTAACGCCTGACTCACCGATGATCGGCCACAGCATCGAAGCGAATGGCCTACGCCACTTGGAAGGCCTTTACTTGCTCGAAATCGAGCGCGAGGGCCGGCTGATCACCCCCGTGGGGCCGGATATGCCGTTACAAGCCAACGACACCTTGGTGTTTACCGGCGATATCAGCAAACTGCACGCGCTGCAGCGCTTTTCCGGCCTCGCGCTGTTTGGCCACCCCGCCAGCCAACTGCTAACCGATAACCTGGTGGAAGTGGTGCTCTCCCACGACTCCCCTTTGATTCATCAGACGCTGCAAAACGTCGACTTCCGCAGCCGTTTTGATGCAGGCGTCGTGGCCATTCGTCGGGGTAACCAGCGGCTAAAAGGCCAGCTAGGGCGCATACCGCTGAAAGCCGGGGATTGCCTGCTGCTTGCCATCGGGCCGGACTTTCACCAGCACCATAACATTACCCGCAATTTTTACCTGCTGGATGACAGCCTACAGCGGCCCTCGCTCGGCCAGTGGCAGAACCTTTTGGCGGTGGGCGGCTTCGCACTCACGTTGATAGCCGCTGCCACGCAAGTGCTACCGCTCCTTCACGGTTTATTACTCCTGCTAGAGGCTTTATTGCTCAGCGGCACGCTACAACTCGCCGAACTGCGCCGGCGCTTTCCGTTCGCGCTGTGGCTCACCATTGGCTCGGCGCTGGCCATTGCGCAGGGGCTTAGCCAAAGCGGCGGCGCAGATATCATCACTCAAGGCGTTCAGGCACTGTTTAGCGGATATGGTGTGTATGCCGCCTTTGTCGGTTGCTACCTACTCACCTGGCTACTCACCGAAACCGTTACCAACAACGCTGCGGCGGCGCTTAGCTTCCCCGTGGCATGGGCCACGGCACAAAGTTTTGGCGCCGACCCAACGCCTTTTATGCTGGCAGTCGCCTACGGCGCCAGCGCCTGCTTTCTGCTGCCGTTCGGTTACCAGACGCACCTAATGGTGTACTCCACCGGCCAGTACCGCTTGAAGGATATTTGGCGTTTAGGCTGGCCAGTGAGCGTTGTGTATAGCGCTGGCGTGTTGTTGCTTACGCCTTGGGTGTTTCCGTTTGGGGAATGAGGCACACTAGCGCAACACTTTGATAGCTGAAGAACTATGAAACTCATGATCACCGGCGGTGCGGGTTTTATCGGCAGCGCTGTTGTACGCTTTGTAATGGCCAACACCGACTGGCACATTTTGAACTTAGATAAGCTTACCTACGCCGCCAATCTCAATGCGCTTGAAGGCGCCAAGCGCAGTGAGCGTTATCAACTCGCGCAGGTGGATATCATCAATAGCAGTGCGATAGAGCAGCTATTCCAGCAACACCAGCCCGATGCTGTGATGCACCTAGCCGCTGAAAGCCATGTCGACCGTTCCATCAGCGGCCCAGCAGCGTTTATCGAAACCAATATCTTGGGTACCTACACCTTGCTGGAAGCCGCCCGCCACTACTGGCAAGGCTTGAGTGGCCCAAGACGTGAGCGTTTCCGCCTTCACCATGTCTCCACCGATGAAGTATACGGCGACTTAGCAACGCCTGATGCCCCTGCGTTCACTGAATCAACGCCTTACGCGCCCAGTTCGCCCTACTCCGCTAGCAAGGCAAGCTCCGATCACCTTGTGCGTGCCTGGCACCGCACTTACGGCTTACCCGTAGTGCTTACCAACTGCTCCAACAATTATGGCCCTTGGCAGCACTCGGAAAAGCTGATCCCACTGACGATTCGCAACGCCTTAGCCGGAGAACTGCTACCAGTGTATGGCAATGGCGAGCAAATCCGCGACTGGCTCTACGTGGAAGACCACGCCCGCGCCTTGCATCTTGTACTAACTCAGGGCCGCATTGGCGAAACCTACAATATCGGCGGCGACAGTGAGCAGCGCAATATTGATGTCGTGCGCGCCATCTGCCAGCTTTTGGAGGAACACGCCCCGCGCCCTGGTCAACCCTACGCTGAGCAGATACGCTTCGTGCAAGACCGCCCCGGCCATGACAAGCGCTACGCGATCAACGCCACTAAGCTAAAATATGAGTTAGCATGGCAACCGCAAGAGAGTTTTCACAGCGGGCTCAGGAAAACCTTAGAGTGGTCGTTAACAAATAGGAAAGGCCGGTAAGCAGCATTAATCCCGAGGAGCAACGCATGGTACATTTAGCGCAAGAACCACTGTCGCACCCTAAACGCGTGCTATTAACTGAAGATATGGAAGCGCACGCCAAAGAAATTTCTAAAGATAAAGTAAAAGCGAAGGCGTTCCTGGTCAGAGCAGGCCTAATGCAGAAAAATGGCAAACCGACAAAAGCGTTTCGCTAATGCAAACAGGCTATAAACTTTCTCCGCTAGTGGGCTACCACGGCTGCGATAAAGCAGTAGCCGAGCAAGTGTTGTCAGGGCAAACACATCTCAGGCACAGCGAGAATGAATACGACTGGCTCGGAGATGGCATCTACTTCTGGGTGGATAGCTTCGAGCGTGCACTGGACTGGGCCAACATACACAACAAAAAAACGCCTTATGTTATCGGTGCGTTTATTGACCCAGGATTTTGCCTGAACTTAACAGATTACGGTGTCACATCTGAGCTGAAAACGGCTTACCACTTCCTTGAAGCGACTTACGCACAAGCTGATGAAAATCTCCCAAAAAACGCCGCTGTGCAGCATGGCAAGCCCATGACACGTAAGCTAGATTGCGCCGTAATAAAGGCAGCCCACCAATTACGTGAAGATGAAGATGAGCCTGCCTTTGATACCGTATATGGCGTTTTTGAAGAAGGACCAGAGCTTTATCCCGGATCCGCTTTAAAAGAACACACTCATGTCCAAGTTGCCGTGCGCAATCAAAAATCTATTATTGGTTATTTTAGACCGGAGCAGCTAATAGGTGGCGCACCATGAAAGGCATCATCCTGGCAGGCGGCAGCGGCTCTCGGCTTTATCCCATTACGCTTGGCGTTTCCAAGCAGCTGTTGCCCATTTACGACAAGCCGATGATCTACTACCCGCTCTCGGTGCTGATGCTGGCGGGCATCCAGGATATTTTGATTATTACCACACCCGATGACCAAGCAAGCTTTCAAAGGCTGCTGGGTGATGGCAGCCGTTTTGGTATCTCACTCAGCTATGCAGTGCAGCCAAGCCCTGAAGGCTTAGCACAAGCCTTTACCATCGGTGAAAAATTCATAGGCAACGACAGCGTTTGCCTCGTGCTGGGCGACAATATCTTCTACGGCCAAGGCTTCACTCCTAAACTACGCCAAGCGACTGCTATACCAAAAGGCGCCACCGTATTTGGCTACCAAGTGAAAGACCCAGAGCGCTTTGGCGTGGTAGCGTTCGATGCAGAGCAGCGTGCCATCAGCATTGAAGAAAAGCCGGAGAAGCCGCGCTCACATTATGCCGTGACCGGCCTTTATTTTTACGACAATGATGTGGTTGAAATAGCCAAGCAGGTAAAACCTTCTGCACGCGGTGAGCTAGAGATTACCAGCATCAACCAAGCATATCTTGAGCGTGGTGACTTGCACGTAGAACTGCTTGGCCGAGGCTTTGCATGGCTGGATACGGGTACCCATGAAAGCCTGCTGGAAGCAGCCCAGTTTGTAGAGACTATTGAAAAGCGCCAAGGATACAAAATTGCCTGTTTGGAAGAAATTGCCTTCAACCAAGGCTGGCTAAGCAATGAGGAAATGGTTCGCTTAAGCAAGCCATTGGAGAAAAGCGGCTACGGGGCTTACTTGCAGCAGCTCATCAGCAGTACTTAACCACACGCTGCACATTCCACCTTTGCCTAAAGGATGACTATGATTCCCGTGACGAAGCCTTATTTGCCTAGCCGAGAAAAGCTTGACCGTTATATTGACGGCATTTACGAGCGCGCTTGGCTAACTAATAACGGCGAACTAGTGCAGGAACTCACCAAGCGGCTGGAAGCGTATTTAGGGGTGGAAAATCTTTTGCTAGTGGCTAATGGCACCTTGGCGCTGCAGATCGCCTACCGCGCACTAGGTATCAGCGGCCGCACCGAACCCACAGAGGCTATTACCACTCCATTCACGTTCGTCGCTACCGCCAGCTCGCTAAAGTGGGAAGGAGTGGAGCCTATATTTACCGATATCGACCCAGATACCTGGTGCTTAGACCCCGCGTTAATAGAAAACGCTATTACACCGCATACCCGTGCCATTGTGCCTGTGCATGTGTTCGGAAATGCCTGTGAAGTCGAAGCCATTGACCTCGTCGCTCAAAAACATAACCTCAAAGTCATCTATGATGCCTCCCACGCCTTTGGCGTAAATTACAAAGGCGAAAGCCTTCTCAAGCGTGGCGATGCCGCCACACTCAGCTTCCACGCCACCAAACTCTTTCACACCGGGGAAGGTGGGGCAATTATCTTCAAGCGAAAGGAAGACCTAGAGCGGGCGAAGAAAATGATCAACTTTGGCATCACAGGGCCGGAAACGATTGAAGAGCTGGGCATCAACGCCAAGATGAATGAACTTCAAGCGGCGATGGGCCTATGTGTACTGGACGAGATAGAAGACAACCTTCAAGCCCGTGCCGACGTGTGGCACCGTTATGAACAGTCACTCCCGAAAAATCTGCAACTGCAGGCCAAACCGCAATATTTAGATTACAACTACGCCTACTTCCCAGTCGTGTTTGAAAGCGAAGAACAAACAGTACTAATAGCAGAACAGTTAAAAGAACAGAGTGTGCTGACTAGACGATATTTTTATCCATCGCTGGAAAGCGTTGCATTCTTGGGCGCGCAAGCGGAGCAGCCGGTGTCGAAGAATATTGCCAGCCGTATATTGTGTTTGCCCATTTATTCAGGGTGTGACACACAATATGTTTTATCAAAAATAATGGAGCTTTTATAATGGCATACCTTAGTCGCACCGAGCTAATAAAATTTGGATTTAAAGAGGTTGGCGAAAATGTTTATATATCTAAAAAAGCCTCAATCTACAATCCATCTAAAATAAAAATAGGAAACAATGTTAGAATTGATGATTTCTGTATTTTATCAGCAGGAAATGGTGGTATCGAAGTTAAAAGCTATATTCATATCGCGGCTTATGTCTCTCTGATTGGTGCAGGAAAAATCACATTAAATAATTTCTGCAATTTATCATCCAGAGTTTCTATTTATAGCAGCAATGATGATTACTCAGGGGAGTTTCTTACTAACCCTATGGTGCCCAACGAGTTTAAAAACGTCACTTCTAAAGATGTTAACATTGGCAAGCATGTTATCATTGGCTCTGGAAGTGTGGTATTACCAGGAGTCACTCTCGAAGAAGGTGTAGCGATTGGCGCACTGAGTTTAGTTAATAAAAGCTGTGAAAAATTCACTATATATGCTGGTAGCCCCATCAGTAAATTAAAGAAAAGAAAAGAAAACCTTAAAAAACTTGAAGAAATAATTATAAACAGCCCTGCCTAATTTTTTGAAACTAAACAGGGAGCCTCCCGAGCATATGGCTATAGAAAATATCCAAGCTTTTCGGCATTACTATTGCATATACTTCTAATTAAATTATAGTTATCTTCTCTAAAAAAACATTTAACATCTACATCTCTATTTCCTTTTGGCTGAAACTGCTTATCTACCATATTTTCAACATCCACCTCTACTGAAAATCCTAAATCACACACAAGATTTTCTATATAATACTTTTTATCTTTAACAAAATCTTCGTATTTTACAATTTTAATCCTGTCTTTATTCTCAATTGCCAGGTTAGCTATATAATTCCATCTATTAGCCAACGACTCAATATAACTTTTAGAATCGCAACCCAGCCAGTTGCTGTCAACTACGTATTTCCAAGCAGGCGATGTAGAAAAAACCTCATAGTCTTCATAACTTAACTTTTTATGCGAACCCGGCACACCAAGCCTATTCAAGATACTCCTAATATTCTGATAAGGGTTACGAATAATCAAAACAAACTTTGAATCAGGGAATAAATCAATAAGTGTATCAAGAAAAACAGAAAGTGCTGGCTCTTTAACGATATCAGAATCCATCTCACTTTGGTGTCTTTCTAAGAAATCGATTAACGCATTGCCGTCATGAATCGCCATTTTTTGCCACGCAAAGTCTTTACTGCCCCCTTTAATATCAAGCGTTGCTTTTTTATTTGCAGCTTCACTTACTAAAGCTGCAATGGCAGTTGTGCCCGATTTTTGATTTCCTAGAAAAAAAACTTCAGGCGCTTTCATTTTATAAAAATTATTTGACTTTACTATCTTATCAAATCCAGCGAACATTTTATTTATAACAACTTCTTTCCCAAAGCTCTTAAAAGCAATTTCTCTTTGCTTCTTTTTTTGTTCTTCACTAACAAAAACCTCTCTTAACGAATCAACTTTACAGAAAAAATCATATGAAAAAAGAACTTCGCCATTTTTAGCTAGCTTTTCCCACAAGGGATTTTGCATATTCTTACCGAGGAACTTTATTTTTTTCTTTACTACAGTGGCATTTCCATATAACAAAGAGGCAACTATATTTGCACCACCTTGTTGCCGATCATGTGCCATAATTACAAACATTGACTGTGCTAAAAACCTAAAATATTCAAGAGCAGTCCTTTTTTCTTCTATAAAAGACACCTGATTAGCAATATTCAAAGATATAGCGCTTTTAATAATTTTATCTTTATAACCTTCAGGAGCGTTATATGAAAACGGTAAGACAATTTTATATTTCTTAATATCACTTTTTGTTGAAAGCTCTTTTAATATGTCAAGATGGTTGTTTGACGGATCTCCGCTATTACCTAACACAATGCGGTTTTCTTTTTCTATTTTCTCATCATCTATGACTTCCCACTCATCCCCTAGTGAATAAAGAAAAGGAACTCTTTCCTTTGGGCCATAATATTTAGTGAAAATAGAAAAGTCACCATCCCACCAAGTAGCAACCCCATAAAGAGATTGTACAACGTCTGAAATATCTATATTATTTTTTATAGGGTTATAAAGATCCCCTCCCCACATTACCCAAACGGTTTTCTTTTTTTCTCCGATATATTTCACTAATTTTTTTTGCCAGTCAAAAAACATACCATGGAAAAAAATACCTACTACATCGTCTTTTAAGCATAAGCTTTTAATCTTTATCAAATCATTTTTCTGATCAAAAAAATGCGCTTTAGGATTATTTGATATATCAATATCATAATTTGGTATAGATCGGCTACGCTCTACGTAAACATCATGCTCAACACTAGGGTGAATATCATGATCAGTCAAAATATCTACTAGCGGTTGAACATGCATATTATTAAAGCAAATATGTATTATTTTTTTCCCTTCTTTAAGGGGTTTATCGTTAGTAATCTGGTCTCTTTTATCGGCCATGCCTTCTTCAATTAGGTACCCCTCCGCCTTCGCCTCATCCACCTCCTTCAACAATCCATACGCCATATCCTTGATGCCATACACCGTATGCAGAAGGAACGCGAGCTTGGTGCGCTGGTTGTCGGTCAGCACTGCCATACGCTCATAGCTTGGGAGGAACAACGCATCGGCACTTTGCAGTTCGGTGGCTTGGCGTTTTTCCGCTGGTACGTTTTCCGGTAGGTGGCTCAGATACTGCTGATCATTGAAACGGTAGAAACGGAAGCCATGGCGAGCCATCCAGTGTTGTATTTCTGCAAGGTTGGGCTGACGCTGATGGGTCGGCTGGAAGGCAATGCGCACTTGAATGGCAAGGGTATCTTTCAATGCCTTTTCACCATGTTCCAGAATGGCCGTGGCGTCGCTCAGGTCGTCCAGAATCAGCCAGTCCAGGCTTTCAAGGCCTTCAATGCTGTCCAGGGCGATAGTATTGATCGGCAGCTTGGTGAGCACCCTGGCGCCTTGCGGATTGGCGGCGTGCTGCTGTTCCGGGGGTAGTGGCTCAAGCGTGCTGCTGAAGGCAGGGTCCAGGCAGGCATGAAGCGTTGCCGGCTGGCCATCGCCGAGGGCGGCATGAGGGAGCACTTGAACGTCTTCGCTGCCTTCAAACTGTTGAGGTTTTTTCACTTGGCTGGTGGGGTCAAAAGCGACAATACCAAAGGCGTTTAATTTGCGAAGCCCTTCAATACTTTTTTGGCGGATAAGCTTTGCACTGTTATCAAGTGTGATGATCTTTCCTGCTAAATTCCAGGTGAACCCAACATCCACTTCTTGGGATTCAGGGTGCTGTACCTCAACAGGTGCATCTTCACCTTCGAACCAGGCTTCCCCCTGTTTGTTGAAGGTAAGTGCCTCGGGAGCTTTGCCTTCACAGTAACGTTGCCATATAGCACGCAGCGCCTTGGTCAGGTGGTACGTAAAACGTGGGCCATCGCAAACAGGGGATTGAAGCAAGACATCTCGAAGATGTGTACGAATAGTGGCTAGACTGTCTAGGTCGCTTGCCAGCTCCAGCACGCGTTCGTGGTATTCATCCCAGCTGTTCACAACCAACTCCGGCATACCGGCGTTGACAAGGTGAGTGGCACTGTGGCGTCCGGCAAATGTTGGGCCGGGAAGTGAAACCACTGGCACGCCCATTAAAAAGGCCTCGCAGGTGGTCAAGCCGCCGGAATAGGGCCATGGATCCAGGGCAATATCAGCCTGATTATAGGCATCCAGCATTTCATGATTAGCGCCGGGGCCTTCAATTAACAGGCGCTCGCGCGAGATCCCTTCGGCTTCAAGCTGGGTATAAAGATGTTCACAAAAAGCTTCGCTACTATATGCGCGACCTTTCAATAGCAGCTTGGACCCAGGTAATTGATGCATTATTTTGGACCATTCTACCAGGGTCTTATGATTGATCTTGATAGGGTTGTTAAAACAAGCCAGCGTTATATAGCCATTGCGCTTGGCAGGAAGCTCATTAATATTTGGAAGGTTTTTGGGCGGATCAAAAATAATGTAATCATCGGGCAAACGAATCAATTTTTCAGTGTAGTGTTTGTCTTCACCCTTGGGCGTTTCAATGCTATCGCTGATCAAGTAGTCTATTGACTTTACGCCCGTTGTGTTAATCAGCCCCCCTACCCATTTCATTAGTAAAGGTGCGGGCTGCATGGCAATCACCTTCATTCGATTGCCAGTATTGTGGCCAGAAAGATCAATTAAAATGTCGATTTTATCGTCACGCATTTTCTGATAGAGAGCTTTATCAGAAAATTGATTAATTGATAGCCAATGATCTATGCATGATTGTAATCTTAGGGATATGCTGTCCTTAATATCACTGGTAGAATAGGCGAAAAGCTCTGCCTCTTCAGAATTGAAATGCTCTAAAAATCGCACTATCATCTTGCCTACCGGATGACTGCGAAAACCATCCGAAAGCATTCCGATTCTAAGGCGACGAGAAGGGTCTAGATTTTCCGCCAAAGGCCGTTTGGGCGGATCTTGGGGTGCGTAGTGCACTTCCCATTGGTTGATAACTTCTTCAATTTCTTCGCGTGATACCTCGGCATCATAATGCAAAGAAGTTAGCCAATTTGAATAAGGTATCGGGTCTTTTCCAGTCAATTTCTCAGATTTTTTATAGTAGGCAATCGCGCTATCCAGATTCCCTAAATCCCGCATGACATTACCAAGACTGTTCCAGTGCACATGAGAGTCAGGATTCAACTCTATCAGGCGTAAAAACACCTCTTTTGCTTCTTCTAACCGAAACAAGCCGTTTAGTATTTTTCCTTTCGTATCCAGCACTCTAATATCCTTAGGTGATAGATGCTCGGCTTTTTCGATATAATCTAGGCCGGTTGTAAGCTTTCCTGCATCAAAATATATTTTAGCTAAAGTTGTTAAGCAAAATACTGAATTCGGTTGAACAGTTTGAGATAACTCTAGATATTTTAGTGCTTCCTTGGGTTTATGGCGCTTATATTCAATATATCCCAGCCATTCTAATATTTCATGGCTCTCAGGCAATTGCTGTTCCGCTTTTGCCATGGTTTGATAAGCCTCATCAAGCTCATCTTTCTCAAGGTGCCATTGAGCCAGTTTTATCCACGCATTAGCATTGTGTGGCTGACGTTCGGTTTGTTGACGAAGTTTTGCCAAACTTAATGGCTTGCCAACGGAACGGTTTTGAATATGTCTATTTTTGCGCACCATGAGAACTCGATCTTAGCAAGGATGAATAACGCTACTTCAAGAGGATAGAACTATAAAAACTTGTAATATACAATGATAAAAAAGCAGGCCATAGGGCCTGCTTCATTATAAAGCTTATAGCGTTTTAGATTAGCCCAGCAGAGACAGCACGCTCTGAGGGATCTGATTGGCCTGGGCCAATACGCTGGTACCTGCCTGCTGCAGGATCTGTGCACGCGTCATGTTGGCTACTTCTTTTGCATAGTCAGCATCTTCGATACGTGAACGTGCAGCGGAAAGGTTCGTGCTGTTGGTTTCAAGGTTGGTAATAGCGGAATCAAATCGATTCTGTACCGCACCCAGTTCAGAACGCAAACCATCAATGGTGCTCAATGAGTCATCCAACTGCTTCAGCGGATCTGATGTAGCAATTGTCAGCGCATCACCAGTGATGGTGACGCTGTCAAGCGTAGCACCAGCACCACCAGTAGAAGCTGTAGCATCAAAGCTTTCAACTTCATAATAAATGGTATCACCATTGGCATCGGTAGTACCGGTATCCAGAAACAGGTTCCCGTCAGCATCGGATACAACGTCACCACCACCGGTGTAACCGTCAACGTCTGAAACATTGGCAGCTGCTACGCCGGTAAAATCAGCGATAGCAATTTCAGTATCGCCTGCAGTGGTGGATGCAGTGGTGGCTGCTGTAAAGGACTTCCCATCAACATCGGTGAGTTTTTCACCATCAGCAGGTGCTGAAGGATTATCAGGACCATTGACATTAAAGCCAGTAAGATCAAGGGTGTCGCGGTTGATGGCCGTCAGTGAAATCTCGATGGTTTCATCATCGTTGGCCCCTACCTGAATACTCATGGCAGAAACGCCTTCATCTAGCACCTTGGTGCCGTTAAAGTCAGTTTCTGCTGAAATGCGATCAATTTCTGTCAGGCGCTGATTGATCTCATCCTGAATAGAGTTCAGGTCATCCTGGCTATTAGTGCCATTTTCCGCTTGAACCGTCAGCTCGCGGACACGCTGGACGTTGTCGTTGATCTGGTTCAGGGCGCCTTCGGCAGTCTGTGCAACAGAGATACCGTCGTTGGAGTTACGCACCGCCTGGTTTAGACCGGTGATCTGGGCGCTCATGCGATTGGCGATGGCCTGACCGGCGGCATCGTCAGCAGCGCTGTTGATGCGCAGACCTGAAGACAGACGCTCCATGGCAGTGCTGAGCGAGTCGTTTGACTTATTCAGGTTCTGCTGGGCGATCATGGAGGTGATGTTGGTATTAATCACTGACATGGTGATTCTCCTTTACTTTGACACTGGCCTAGAAGGCCCGCTTTTTCGGCCACATTGTGTGCCGTTATTACTGATTACGGCGGATGGGAGGAAACCTTTAGGGTACTTGATAAAAAAAGGTGTAAAAGTTGGTAACAGGAGAATGATAGAGAGCATGCCTCTCGCGTAAACGATGAAAAAGGGGTGTTCGCAAGTAAAAAATTAAGTAGCATGAGGACAAATGAATGCAAGGAGGCAGTCATGGCCGTCATCATCAATACCAACACTCTCTCGCTCAAGAGCCAAGCCCACAACACCCGTGCGAACGGTGCGTTAGCCACCGCCATGGAGCGCCTATCCTCCGGCTTACGCATCAATAGCGCCAAGGACGACGCTGCCGGTCAAGCCATGGCCAACCGCATGGAGGCCAGCCTTCGGGCTGGTGACAAGATCACCCAGGGCATCAATGATGGCATCAGCCTGATGCAGACCGCGGAAGGTGGCCTGGATGGCATCAATGGCCTGCTGCAGCGTGGGCGGCAGCTGTCGGTGCAGGCGGCAAATGGAACCCTGTCGAATTCCGATCGTGAAGCGCTGCATGGCGAGTTCTTGCAGCTACAAGATGAAATCGATCGGATTTCTTTCGATACGCAGGCCTTCGATAAGCACCCTTTGGCGCCGGCCGAACAAAGGCAACTGGATGCCGCGCTTGGTAATACTCAAACTCTCAAGGATGTTGTAACCAAGGGTGTTTGGGACAATAGTCGTCCTTCATCAGCTGACCCAATAGGGTTTATCCCGAAGGGCACGAAGGGGCTTGTCATTGATATTGATTCTTTGGGAGCTGATGATGATATCCAGCTTTTTACCATCAACGGTACCCATCTTGTGGGCACACCACTGGAGGTAAATGATCCCGACGATGTTGACTATACCTGGTCCATTAATGGTATTGATAACCCTGATGATTTGAAGCAGAACTTGCTTAATTCAGCTAATGGCTTCGGTGATGAAGTTGAATATGATGATTCCATTCTCTTTCACAATACAACCGAATATGATCCGCCGCCGGGAAGTGTTGTAACACGCCGTGTTGCTGGCATGAATATCGCCTACAGCGGTGATGGCGATTGGCATGATAATGGAGTGAATGACGGCTACAATGACCCTGGAACTCGCCTTGAAAGGGTGGTGATTGAAGAAGTGAACCAACCACTCTTTCTGGCCGTAGCCGGTAATGGGCATTATAACTTGAAAGTTGACTGGGATGAGATGCCGGATGGTCCTCCGCCACACCCACTCAGCACAGACACAGATATCGTCATGGACGCCGATTTTGGCGGAAATGCGAACAAGTTGACCATCCCCGCCACACCCTCAGATAGTGAAACACTAGGTTTGAAATATGTGAACCTGCTGACTCAGGGTGGTGCCGGAGCCGCTATTGAAACCTTCGACGACGCTCTTTCACTGGTTGATGGTTATAGAAGTAATTATGGCGCTTTGAATAATCGCTTTGAAGGTGCCATCGCCAACCTTGAACAGCAGAAGATAAGCACCAGTGCAGCACAATCTCGCATTATGGACGCAGATTATGCATTGGAAACTGCCAACTTGGTGAAAGCGCAGATCATCCAGCAGGCAAGCAGCAGCATGCTGGCCCAGGCCAACCAGGTACCAGAACTTGCGTTGACGCTGCTGCAGTAGGAAGCGTTTTTTGCCTCTTTTTGAAGCTGCTGATTTCTTAATTACGCTGCTTTTGAATGCCGTTTTCCAATCACGTCACAACCTCGATTACTACCTTCTGACTGCTTGCCACTGAGCGTGTGGGTGCGTACACGATGAGTCCATTTTTGACCTGTGACGTCTAGCGTGATGTCGGTGCTTTATTTATAGCGCCCTTTTCATCAGGCGCTGCATTTTTATGCCCAAACGCGTATCTTAAAGCTATCCGATAGCGTGATGAGGAAACACCATGTCATCTTCCAACCTCCCCATACTGCTGGCCGGCGTCGCGATTGTGCTCGGGCTTGCCAGCCTTTGGCTTTTTTACCGCGTGGTGATCAAGCCACGCCAAGCGGCAAAGCCAACCACCCCTGCGCCTAGCCCCGCGCCGCAAAAAACGCCTGACGCGGCGGCGCCCACGCCGAAAAAACCCGCCAAAACCCAAAAGCCCGCGCAGCAGTGCTTGTTTGTGGTGTTTGATGCGCCAAGCCAAGCGATCAACCAGGCGCTGGGCGAAATGCTAAAAGAGAAAAAAGCCTTTTACGAGGCGGAGCTGGGCGCCTTCCACCTGCCGCCGGGGCCCAAGGGCTACCCGCTGATGGTGGCCAGCGCCACCTCGCCGGGCAAGCTGCCGCCGCTGCATGAAGGGGGCGAGCACGCGCCGGTGCAGGGCATCTCGATTTTGATCCGCTTTTTGAACGCGCGCAAAGTCTCAAGAAGCCCCGATGATTTGATCGCCTTCACCCATGAGGTCGCCGAGCTTGGCGGGCATATCCTCGATGCCAAGCGCGAGCCGATCACCGAAGAGACGCTGGCTGAAATGCGCCGCGAGGACGAGTAGACTACGCGCGTTTATCACTGCCTTAAGTTGCTGCCACCTCTATGATCAACGTACCAGAATGAGCTATCGACAATACGAAGCGCCCTTTCAGCTTTATGACGTGGTGTATGTGATCATCCCGCGGCTGGACCAAGCGCAGAAGCTGGTGAACGGCACCTTGGCGTCGCTGATCAATGGCGCCACGGACCATAAAGATTTAGCCAAGCGCATGGAGCAACGTCGCGAGTTCACCCTCGAATTGCAGGCGATCCACACCAATTTGGAGCACCTGCTGGAGCGCTACCGGCCGGATGTGAAGGATATGCTCGCCTCAGGCGGCGCGAGCGGCAACCGCAAGGTGGAACCGGATGAAATGGAGCAAGAGGCGATTGAGCGCGCCAAGGAGATTTACCGCAAGGTGGTCGCGTTTCAAACCGGCCGGCGAGAAGTGCCGTGGTAGGGGGGGGGGGTTAGAGCAAAGCCGCTAAAGCTTGGTTCGGCGTTGTGCCTTCTGTTTCTTTTCCACCCGGTTCTTCCGCACTTTGATAGGCACGCATAAAGCGTGCAGGTATCGCGCCCAGTAGCGTTTGCCTAACGTACACGCCTTCGCGCGGCGGGTAGCCCGAAGGCCGTGGGATGCGCGGCTCTAATAGCGTCACCAGCACATCGTCATCGGGATGACGAATTGCACGCCCCAGCCCTTGGCGCAATTTGTGCAGGGTTCGCACGGTGTTTTTCCGTTGCAGCATGCCGTTGGCGATGCGTTTTGCATCTTCTTCGGGCACATCTCGACGGTGCAATAGCTGCTCCACCAGGTGCTGTTCAACTTGGCTCAGCATCGGGCGGGGGTTACGCACTACCACTAAGTGCTGCCAATACGCTTGGTTATCTTCACGGCTTGGCGACAGCCCTTCCCACCCGGCGGGTGTGAGCAAAATGGCATCTTTTTCTAGCTTGGCCACCACTTCGCTCAGCCCCATGCCGGGATGATGCGCCACTAGGCGATGCACTTGCTCTAAGGGCCAAGCGGCTTCTAACGCGGCAACATCGGCGTAGCTGGCACACAGCACCAGGGTGCGGCCCAGTTGATCAGTGATATAGGGCAGCGCTTGTTGGCAGAAGTGATTGGCAAGGCGGTAATCGCCGTTTTCTTGCGGCGACAGCGGATGCGGCAGCGCTCTGGGTAAGCGAAAGCGCAAAGTGCCGAAACGCTGCGCCTGGAAGCTTCGCTGCAGGCCGCTGCGCTTGTGGGTCACCGGCAGCTGCAAGCGGCTGCGCATATAGCGGAAATTAGGGATTTCCCCAGGTGCGTGATCAAGATCCGAAAGCGTGGCGGACGTCATAAAGGTGACCCGCTCCTTGGCACCGGCTTTGAGGCTTGAAGCAGCACTCGGCGCGTGCGCCACAATACCAGGCAGCCCGAGAACGGGTGAGTAATCCAGCACCAGATAGCGGCTGGCTTCGCGCAGCCGGGCGGCGATTTTCTCTGCCCCTTGACGTAGGTGCTGCCATTCCCGCCAGAGGGCTGGGTCGTGGCTGCTCTCACGCGGACGCAATTTCAGTAACGCCGTCACCGCCGCTTGCATGGCCTCACTTTGGTAGGGTGTTAGGCTATGCGCGCTACCTGCGCGCTCGCGTTCGGTCATGTTATCCAGCAGGGATTGCCACTGTTTCACAACGCGGTGCTGCTTTAGCTGCTTCAGAAGATGCGTGGCAGACTGTAGCGAAATACGCTCGCTCAACAGCTCTTCAGCGATTTCGGGGTAGTGTTCCGCTTCATCCAGCAGGAGCGCATAAGGCGCCTCCGCCTGAGTAATCTTGCCTTGCGTGACTAAATCCACGGCCAGCAGGGCGTGGTTAATCACCAAGATATCGCTTTGCTGGGCCGCTTGGTGTTGCGTCTCTAGGCTTTCCGGCAGGGGGTCAGTAGGCCGTAGGGCGATATCGCGTAGCTGCCACCCCTCCGGTAGCCAGGCGGGGTCAAGGTCCAGCAAGCAGCCATCGCTTTTCAGCGCCCAGCGGGCAAGGCGACGGTGGGCAGCGGGTAAGTGGCTATCTTCCGCCGCGCTCTCCAAGCTGACCACGCCTAGATTGAGCGCCAAGCGTTCGGGGTTTAAATAGTTCTCACGCCCCATGCGCAGCGCAAAGCTAAGAAGCGGTAATTGGGCGTGGTGTAAATAATCGCGCACGATGGCGAGGTTATCCGGCTGCAACAGTTGTCGCTGCAGCGCGCGGGAGTGGGTAGAGATCAGCGCTCGGCGCGCAGCCTGCTTCCCGCCCATGTGCTTGCCTTTAGCCACCCAGTCCGCCAGCACTAGCTGATAAGCCAGCGACTTGCCAATGCCGGTATCGCCTTCCACAAAGTGCAACTTACCCTGCTCTTTTAGGCCATCCACCAAGGCTTCCGCGTAGGCGATTTGCACCGGATTGCGCTGAAAGCCGGGGCGCTTTGGCAGTATCTCGCTGAGGTAATGGATGACAGGGTGCATAGAAAGCGTATCTAGGTAGGTAGGAAAGAAAAATAGAAGCGCCCCAGTGGCTGGGGCACTATTCCCGCAACGGCGGGACGTTCAGACGTTCCATTCTGGTATGAAACTCGTTGCAAACACTTCCGCGTAGGCGGAACGGGCTCATGATAACAACAAAGCGCACTGTTGCCCTAACGCTTGCATAGCATGCCCATGCCGTAAGCCCGCAGGCGGGAGACACCGTTTAGCCACGCTTGAGCGGCAGCGGCTTCGTCAATCACGCTAACCTGCGCGCTTACCCATATCACGCGCTGCAATTGCGGTTGGTTGCGCCGGTGCTGCCATTCACCCAGCGGGCAAAACGACAGCGTTTGCGTGTCAACGTTAAGCCCTTGGCGCTGCATGCGCTCGGTGATCAAGTTCGCCCAGCGCTCACGCGGCGCGGGGATGTGCTGGCTGCGGGTGAGCCTCTCTCCAGTAGACGATAACCGCGTGGCTACCGTGGGCACCCAGTGCCAGTCCAACGTCAAGGTAGCGCCCTGGTGGAGGCTAACGTGATGCTTTTCCGCATGCGGAAATTCGCCTGCGGCACGCACGGTAAAAAAATGCCGCTCTTGGGTTAACCACTCGACCCGGAAGATAAAAGGCCGCTCACGCTTGGGGTAGTGGGTATCGCCGGTAAAAAGCTGCCACGCGGTACGATGGTAATCTTCCAAGGTAACCGGCTGGCCCGGTGCATGCCCAGGATCGCATAGCGCGCTTGCTTCATAATAATGCACCTGCATCTTGGTCAATCACCTTCTTGGTTGGCTTAATGCCCTATTAAAATAGCGAGCCTTGCTGTGGGTCTCGCGACACCGGCGGCGCTTCAACCATCGGTATCTGCAATGGCGCTGGCGGTTCGCAGTACGGCAATAAGGCGTCTAAATGGGGCATCACGGTGCCTAACACCGCCGGGAGTTTGAGTCGCTCGTGCGGGTCTGTCGGGAGTGCATGTAGTAATGCCGCGGGGTCGGGGACTTTTTCCAACCACTGGCCAAAGGCCTTATCATCGCGCTTTCCTTCGGCGGCATCGAGAATCGGTTTCCAGAACATGATTCTATCCGCTTGCGCGGCTAGGCCTTGCGTCTTAAGTTGCTGCGCGGTCAACACCATCGCGTGCAAATCCAATACGCTGACGCCGCTTTCGCTATTGCACCAAAGCTCTCGTAGCGAGGTGGTGGGCGTTAAGTGGCGCATAAGGCCATCCACTTTGCGCCCCCAGTTCTCGATGTAAACAAACCCTTCACTCACTGGGTCAAGCTCGCCCTGTGCTAGCAGGGCCAGCAGACGGGCTAATGGTTTTTCGGTACTTAACCGGCCTTCTTGCCCCCATTGGCCCTGGCGGTATTTTTCAAACAACTTCGGCGGCAGCGTGAGGTGAAGCTCAGCCGCTGGCGTGATAATACCGCCCGAACCCACCAGCATCCCCAACTTGCCGTAAACCGGCGTGCGCGTGTTGCCCGTTACGTTCATGCGCTCCAAGCCCAGCATCTGCTCACTGGCGATGCGCGGGGTATAGCACGTTAGGCAAACATATTCGGTACCACCGTTTTTACCGTAACGGTATTCGACCGCTTCAAAGGGAGCCTCGACCTCCGCCCAAGGCCGTTCGCAACAGGCGCAGCTAGGCGTTTTAGGCGTCAGCGTGGTGAAAAACGCGCTTTGCCGCAGATTGCGGGTGGCACGATAAAGTAACTGATAGCCACGGTAGCGCGGATTCACCTCGCTCTGTGGCGCGCCTGTCTCCTTCATGCCAACACCTCACGCAAAATTCGCGGTGGGCGGTAAACCGGCTCGTCGCTTCCCCAGGGCGTCAAGCGCAAGTGATCCGCCAGTGGCGTATAGGGAAGGCCTACGTGCATTTCTTGATCACGCCAACTGCGCTGTCGCCAGCAGGCTTGTGTATCGCGTTCAAACGTCATGGCGGTCACAGCGCCTTGGCCGCGACTGTAACCCAGGCCGATATGCGGGATTTCACTGAGCAAGTCCATGCACGCCTCGGGGTCGCCCTCTGCGTAAAAGATCAGGTAGGGGCAGAGCCTCCCTTTATGCTGAGTTAATTTAGGCGCCCAATCGCCGCCGTCTATCCGCAGGGGCGCCCGCACATTACGTGCGGCTAGTAGCGGCAGCCGGTAGAGATAACTCATAAAGCCCACCGTATGCGCCTCTAACCCGAACTGCGGCGTCACACCAAAGATCAGCTGTGAGGCGCGATAAGCGCGCTGCGCGTCATCAAACACTAATGGCAACGGGTGGGGTGACAACCAATCAAGTGCCCTACGGCAAGCCGCTTCCTGCAGCAGCGTGTCTAAACGGGGCACAATACGCGGCAATACAAGCGGCGTGTGCAGCTGTAACAGCAGCTTAAAAGGCTGCGCTTGAGCGGGGGCAATACCGCGATTCGATGTGCTCGCTTCCCCCATCAGCTCTGCTTCCACCGTTTGCGCGCTTCCAGGCGGGCGAACAGGGTGAAGTCATAGCTCGGCAATGCTGTGAGAAAGGCTTGCCATGCGGCCTCCAGTGCATCACCTTCCAGCTGAATTCCCATGTCATCCAGCTTTACGGTGCCGATAGGCGATGCGCGGCGCTCTCCAGGGGCGCGCTGTAACACTTCCCACTCGGCGCTAATGGCGCCAAAGCCACTGGCAAGGTGCCCGCCAAGTCTCGGCCGTTGGGAAAACTCCGCTAGGCAGTGCAGCAGTAGCCCGAGCAATTCCGGCGCCCCTTCAATTAATCGTAAGCGGCTTTGCATCTGACTGCCGGGAGCAATCGCTTCGTACCCGACCAACGGGTGCTTGATGGATTCCTCAGACCCTTCACGCTTTTTGCGAATGGCTTTTTCTTGTGCGTCGAGCTCGCGGATCTGCTTGGCAAAGGCCTGCTTGGCTTCTTTTTCTTCCACCTGACGCGACTCGGCTTTGAGTGAGCGCACCTGCTCCCGGATTGCCTCAATCTCCACCATGCTTTCCCGAGCGCTGCGCATTTCGCTCATGAGTGCGTCTTTCTCGTCTTCGCTCAAGTACGTCACTAGGCGCGCATCGTGCTCAAACTGATCGTGACGCGCCCCTTGGCCAGCGGTAATGAGGTTATCTCGGCTAGTTAATAGCGGCCCGACTTCCAAGTGGCCCGCCAGCTTCCAGCGGCCAAACAGGCTCATAAAGGGATTGGCTTGGCGCAGGTACGCTTCCGCTCGCGGGTCGTGGCTTTGGCCGATAGCTTCGTTATTTATTTCACGCGAGATATCAATGCCCTCACCCAGCATATACATCTGCGCGCGATCAAAAACACGGTCCTCGGGTTTATCGTGCGCGTTCGCAAGCTCACGAATCAGCATATTCAACCCCGCTTTGCGCAAAGGCCCCCGCAGAGTGCCACCGTTCAGAAACACCTGCCCATGCGGCGTGCGCGGCAAACGCTCGTCCATGCCAAAGTAGCTTACGTTAATCGGGGCTTCAGCCGTGATATGGCCGGAGAGCTGATAGGCAAGCGGGGTGGTGTTCATGCGGCATTTCCTAACGATAGTGTAAAGCGCTGATGAAGCGAGCGGGGCTTATGATGGCATATCGTGCCGCTGAGTGCAGAGGCTCAAGGCCCTACCGAGTCGTTTTATCGCGTGCCTCGGTCATCGCTAGATATACGCAAGCATATCAACAACCACGCCATTGGCTTTGAAGTTTTGGTAGCTGATATTAAGATCATCATCTCGCAGAAGCCGAAGATCGCCATCCAAGAAAGTAGGCTGAATTTTACTCACTTTGGTACGCGATTTTGCGGGACGAGGCTCCTCTTTTTCTTGCAGTTCCTTGATATACGCCACAAGACTGAAAATATCATCGTCAGGTCTCTCTTCGAGAGCCTGTTCCGCGACAATGGACGCAATATCTTTACCTATCCCTATATTAATAAGCGTATCGACTAAACGATTACGCTTCGACGGCTCCTGGCCTGACGATAGTGTCGAGTCCTCAACATCTTCAGGTGGTGATTCTTGAATTGCGGCTTGCATCCGTATTGATTCTGTTGGCACATCCAAATCAGCATACTTAAGTATTCGTTCCTCTCGTCCGCTTTTTAACGCCGATATCATCGGATGAACCATCGCCAACTCTTCCTGATAAGTCTTGATGATAAGGGAGCTATCCAAGATTTCCCGGCTCGCTATCACAGCCCGGGCCTGGCTTAGATAAAATAGTGCCACGGCAATATGCGCGATCCCTTGGGTCAAGTCCCAAAAGAGGCTCATCATCTCTTGCGTATAAGGCGTTGGTGACTTGAACCATTGCAACTTCCATAGCCGCTTAAAAAACTTCTCCCAATCGCTGGCAGTTTCATCATTTGAAACGCAGGAGAACCTTCCCCACTCCAGGCTGCCAAATTGCGCCGCTCGTCTTGCCGAACGCATTGTCGGCTGAAAAAGTTCCAGCGCTTTGGGTGTGCCGATAAATAGAACAGGCACTTTAATGACGTTGGTCAGTGTGACGAAGAAATTCAGCATCTTG
This sequence comes from Vreelandella vilamensis, assembly GCF_031451755.1. Lineage (NCBI taxonomy): Bacteria > Pseudomonadati > Pseudomonadota > Gammaproteobacteria > Oceanospirillales > Halomonadaceae > Vreelandella > Vreelandella vilamensis. The sequence goes on from NZ_JARWAN010000016.1 coordinate 82,131, forward strand.
GCAGCACCGCCGGATCGCGACTTCTCCAAGTGCTGTATCTCGTCAATAACGAGCAGACCAATGGAATGCAAGGCAGAGACGCGAGCAATATCGCCGAGCATGGATTCGGCTGATGAGCGAGATTTCACATAGAGCTGCTGATAGTCGGTACCCAGCGCATCATCAACTGCCCTGAAAAAGTTGGTACAGAGGTTTTTGACGGAACCATCGTGGGGGCATTCCACTTTCAGCCAGACTAACTGGGCGTGGTGATAATCGGGGTGGTAAATAGCCTGTGGATAGCTTTGTAGAATCGCTTCAACCGCCGTCGACTTTCCCGTACCAGAGCAACCGATTACTGAGCTTACCAAGGCAGCATTTCCCGCATTGCGGGCAACCGCCGTGAAATCGGTTCGACCAGCATCATCGAGGTTTCGCTGATAGGCAACCGCTGCAATATTTCGACACAGGTAGCCACGACGGATCATCCCAGAAATCATTTGTTCAAGCTGAAGGTGGGATTTTGTGGGATAGAGGAATTGATCCAGAATTCGCATCATCGCGTGGCGACGTATATGTCCCGGCAGAGATTTTTCTGCTTCATCTACCTTTGGAGTGCGAGATAACAATAACGCTGTCGCTTGAGGCGAATTAATGGGGGGCAGAACGTTAATAAGAGGATGACCTTCATCCCGGGTTATTCACGAGGCAGGCCTGAAAACAAAAATAGTGAATGGTAATCTCTAAGGTAATCAATACGTTCCGCCAAGAACACG